>NZ_JABWRO010000056.1:0-32384 GCF_014268985.1 Pseudomonas sp. RW10S2
CCCCGGGGTGGTGGTGGTCCTTGCCAACCACGAATCGTCCCAGGCCCTGCTCGAACGCGTGCCACAACTCACCCAGCCGCAGCGCCCCTACCAGCGCGGACAGTCGAAGGTGTATTCGGAGGTGGGCACCGGCGCCCAGATCCTGCAGGACTTGGGCGTGGGCAAGCTGCGCCATCTTGGCCCACCGCTCAAGTACGCGGGGTTGGCGGGGTATGAGCTGGAGGTGGTGCAGAGTATTCCCTTCCAAGAGCACTGATCCTGGCGGGGCCACATCCATCACAGCAGGATGACTGGTACCACCGAAGTCTTGCCAAAAGCTTGGAATACCATAATATGATATCCCGTAGACCTTAAATCTGCCGGCCACACCTACAATCACACAACGGCCACGAACCACCTGAAATAGCTGCTCCCGAACACAGTTGGCGGGCGCGACAAAAGCCCCGCCTCGAATAACAAAAGCAACGAGGGCGTAACCATGCTGTTGAGCAAACGAGTCACCGCTGTGCTGTCCGCAAGCCTGCTAGCCCTGGCCTGCCAGGCCACCCAGGCCGCCGACAGCCTCAACTTCGTCAGTTGGGGCGGCACCACCCAGGACGCCCAGAAACAGGCATGGGCCGACCCCTTCAGCAAGAGCAGCAACATCAAGGTCGTACAGGATGGCCCGACCGACTACGGCAAGCTCAAGGCCATGGTCGAAAGCGGCAACGTGCAATGGGATGTGGTCGATGTCGAAGCCGACTTCGCCCTGCGGGCCGCCAGCGAAGGCCTGCTCGAACCCCTCGACTTCTCCACCATCCAGCGTGATCGCATCGACCCGCGCTTCGTCTCAGACCATGGCGTCGGCTCGTTCTTCTTCTCCTTCGTGCTCGGCTACAACGAGGGCAAGCTCGGCGCCAACAAGCCGGTCGACTGGAGCGCGCTGTTCGACACCAAGACCTACCCCGGCAAGCGCGCGCTGTACAAGTGGCCGAGCCCCGGCGTGCTCGAGCTGGCCCTGCTCGCCGACGGCGTGCCTGCCGACAAGCTCTACCCGCTGGACCTGGACCGCGCCTTCAAGAAACTCGACACCATCAAGAAAGACATCGTCTGGTGGGGCGGCGGTGCCCAGTCGCAACAGTTGCTGGCCTCTGGTGAAGCAGCACTCGGGCAGTTCTGGAACGGCCGCGTCTATGCCCTGCAGCAGGACGGCGCCCCGGTGGGCGTGAGCTGGAAGCAGAATCTGGTCATGGCCGACTTTCTGGTCATCCCCAAAGGTGCCAAGAACAAGGACGCGGCCATGAAGTTCCTGGCCAACGCCAGCAGCGCCAAGGGCCAGGCCGACTTCGCCAACCTTACCGCCTACGCCCCGGTCAACCTCGACAGCGTGGCCGAACTCGACAAGAAACTCGCACCCAACCTGCCAACCGCCTATGCCCAGGACCAGGTGACCCTCGACTTCGCCTACTGGGCCAAGAACGGCCAGGCAATCGCCGCGCGCTGGAATGAGTGGTTGGTCAAATGAAAGTCGCCATCAACGCCCTGCACAACGCTCAAGGTGCTGACCCCGGCACCGGCGCCCCACGCGCGGCGGTGCGCCGACCGCCGCTGAGCCAGCGCTGGCGTGGCAGCCGCAACCTGCTGCCGGCCTTGCTGTTCCTCGGCCTCTTCTTCTTCGCGCCATTGATCGGCCTGCTGCTGCGCGGGGTGCTGGAGCCGGTGCCAGGGCTGGGCAACTACGAGCAACTGTTCGCCAACTCAGCCTACGCCCGAGTGCTGTTCAACACCTTCTCGGTGGCGGGCCTGGTGACCGTGATCAGCGTGTTGCTGGGCTTTCCGCTGGCCTGGGCGATCACCCTGGTGCCTCGCGGCTGGGGTCGCTGGCTGCTGAACATCGTGCTGCTGTCGATGTGGACCAGCCTCCTGGCCCGCACCTACTCCTGGCTGGTGCTGCTGCAGGGCTCGGGGGTGATCAACAAGCTGCTGATGGCGCTGGGCATCATCGATGCGCCGCTGGAGATGGTGCACAACCTCACGGGCGTGGTGATCGGCATGAGCTACATCATGATCCCGTTCATCGTGCTGCCACTGCAGGCGACCATGCAGGCCATCGACCCGATGGTGCTGCAGGCCGGCTCGATCTGCGGCGCCAGCCCCTGGACCAACTTCTGGAAGGTGTTCATCCCGTTGTGCCGCTCAGGCTTGTTCTCGGGTGCACTGATGGTGTTCGTGATGTCGCTCGGTTACTACGTCACCCCGGCATTGCTGGGCGGTGCGCAGAACATGATGCTGCCCGAGTTCATCATCCAGCAGGTGCAGTCGTTCCTGAACTGGGGCCTGGCCAGCGCCGCCGCGGCATTGCTGGTGGTCATAACCCTGGTGCTCTTCTACCTGTACCTGAAGCTGCAGCCGGAATCCCCGGTCGGCAATGCGAGGTAATTCTTCATGCTCCTGTCCCCCAACGCCATGGGTCGCCCGCTGCGCACGGGCCTGTACCTGACCACCGGGATCATCGCCGCCTTCCTGCTGCTGCCGGTGGTGTTCATCGTCCTGCTGTCGTTCGGCTCCTCTCAGTGGCTGGTGTTCCCGCCTCCCGGCTGGACCTTCAAATGGTACGACCAGTTCTTCTCCAACCCCGAGTGGATGGACGCCGCGCTGGCCAGCCTCAAGGTTGCCGTACTGACCACCTTCGCCGCCGTGGCCCTGGGCCTGCCGACCGCCTTCGCCCTGGTACGCGGGCGCTTTCCCGGACGCGAGCTGCTCTACGGCCTGTTCACCATGCCGATGATCGTGCCCCTGGTGATCATCGCGGTCGCGGTCTACGCGCTGTTCCTGAAGCTGGGCTACACCGGCACGCTGTTCGCCTTCGTGGTCAGCCACGTGATCGTCGCCCTGCCCTTTACCATCATCTCGATCATCAACTCGCTGAAGCTGTTCGACCAATCGATCGAGGATGCTGCGGTGATCTGCGGCGCTTCGCGGCTGCAGGCGATCGTCAAGGTGACTTTCCCGGCCATCCGCCCGGGCATGATCGCCGGCGGCCTGTTCGCCTTCCTGGTCTCGTGGGATGAGGTGGTGCTCAGCGTGATGATGGCCAGCCCCGACCTGCAGACCCTGCCGGTGAAGATGTGGACCACCCTGCGCCAGGACCTGAGCCCGGTGATCGCCGTGGCCTCGACGCTGCTGATCGGCCTGTCGATCCTGGTCATGTTCATCGCCAGCGCCCTGCGCCGTCGCAACGAAACCAACGCCTGAGTGCCGGAGACAACAATAATGAGTGCAGTCATCAAAGAAGCCGCGCACGGCAAGACCCTGGTCACCCTGCGCAACCTGAACAAGCACTACGGCGACTTCGCCGCGGTCGACAACATCAGCCTGGACATCCAGGACGGCGAATTCCTCACCTTCCTCGGCTCCAGCGGCTCGGGCAAGTCCACCACCCTGTCGATGCTGGCCGGCTTCGAGACCCCCAGCAGCGGCGAGATTCTGGTCGAAGGCCGCTCGCTGGTGAACGTGCCGCCGCACAAGCGTGACATCGGCATGGTGTTCCAACGCTACTCGCTGTTCCCGCACCTGAGCGTGCGCGACAACATCGCCTTCCCGCTGGCCATCCGCAAGCTGGGCAGCGCCGAGATCGCCAAGCGCGTCGACGCCATGCTCAAGCTGGTGCAACTGGAAACCTTCGCACACCGGCGCCCGGCCCAGCTCTCCGGCGGCCAGCAACAGCGCGTGGCGATCGCCCGGGCGCTGGTTTACGAGCCGCGCATCCTGCTGATGGACGAGCCCCTCGGTGCCCTGGACAAAAAGCTGCGCGAAGATCTGCAGGACGAGTTGCGCCAGTTGCACCGGCGCCTGGGCATCACCATCGTCTACGTCACTCATGACCAGGAAGAAGCGATGCGCCTGTCCCAGCGCATC
Organism: Pseudomonas sp. RW10S2; assembly: GCF_014268985.1. NCBI lineage: Bacteria > Pseudomonadati > Pseudomonadota > Gammaproteobacteria > Pseudomonadales > Pseudomonadaceae > Pseudomonas > Pseudomonas sp. RW10S2. The sequence goes on from NZ_JABWRO010000056.1 coordinate 3,898, forward strand.
GCTATCTTCAGCCACGGCAAGATCGTCGGCCTGGGCAGCGGTTACGACCTCTACCAGAACCCACCCAACGCCTTCGTCGCCTCGTTCCTGGGTAACTCCAACTTCCTCCGGGTCACCGCCAGCAGCCATGGCGCGGCGGCGTTCGAGGGCCAGTCGCTGGCCATTCGCCTGACCTCAGGGCTGGCCGCGGGCCAGGATGCACTGATCATGGTCCGCCCGGAAAAGGCCCTGGCGCTGAGCACCGAGCAGGCGACCCGCGAGCCGCTGCCCGCTGGCTGGAACGAGGTGAACGCCAAGGTCGGCGAAGTCTTGTTCCTTGGCGAAAGCCAGACCTGCCAAGTGGTGACGGCAGGCGGTACAGAAATGACGGTCAAGGCGCTGTCGGCGGCGGGCATGCCGATGCAGCCGGGCGATACGGTCAAGGTACGCTGGGCGGTGGCCGATGCCTGCGTGTACACCGAGTGGGCCGAGAGTGACCTGAGCAAGGCTGCCGGCGCACACTGACAGGCCTCTTCGCAGCAAGCCCGCTCTCTGTAGGAGCGAGCTTGCTCGCGAAGAGAGCGACACCACCCTGCGCCCCTCAACCCGGCAACCGATACCGCTCGGCAAAGAACTGCCGGCCTCCAGCGGTGGCAGCCACGTCATCGTGCAGATGCAAGGTGCCGACGGGCGCCAGTTCAGCAATGCCTACTCACTGATGAGCGATCCGCAGCGCACGGCTGGTGCTGAACCTGCAAGGCACGCCACCCGGCAGCTCGGCACCGCGGCCTCGCTCGCGGTGCAGTACCATGTAGACGTCCTTCCTGCGTCGACATGCCCATGACCCATCCCGCCAGCGCGGGAGCTGGTGGTATTTCTCAAGCGGCCCGGCGGCCAGACCAAATTCAGCGAACTGCTGAAGGCCCAGGGCGAAGACAGCGGCGCCTTCGAAGCCTTGCACCTATGGCTCAACGACAACCTGGGCGACCCGCGCCTGAGCGTCGAACGCCTGGCGGAGCAGGCGAACATGAGCCTGCGCAACTTCACCCGGGTGTACAAGCAGAAGACAAGGCGAACTCCCGCCAAGACCCTCGAGCTGTTTCGCGTGGAAGCCGCGCGCCGCCTGCTGGAGAACTCGGCGCAGCGGATCGAGCAGATCGCCCGCCTGTGCGGCTTCGGTAACGAAGAAAGGCTGCGCCTGGCGTTTCAGCGCCACCTGCAGGTCAGCCCGCGCGACTATCGCGCCCGTTTCGCACGTAGCGTGCCCCTGGCCGAAATCCAGGGATCTTTGACCTAGGGTCTGTATGAAAAGCCTTGAGACGAAGGTCAGGCAAGGCGAAAACAGCCGAGGAAGCGGAGTTTACGGGTTGTAAATGAGCATTCCGAGGCTGTTTTCAACGCAGCATCACCGAGTATCAAGGTTTTTCATACAGAGCCTAGGGCCTGCCCGGCAGCGCACGTAGCATCGCCGTGACAAATCGAGCCTTGCGGCTACGCCTGTCGGGCCACGGCCGTGCGCCGACGGGAAGCCTTATCATCGACTTCGGCCAGTCAGGCGAACCGCACTGCGCCGCCAGCCGTTCGAGCGCCCCTTCCTGCGTCACCGCATGCCGTGCCCGTTTCCGACAACACCCATAATTTGCGGTATCCGGAATTTTCCAGGAGCACAACGATGAAACAGATCCTGATCCTCGGCGCAGGCTTTGCCGGCCTCTGGAGCGCCCTGGGCGCTGCGCGCCAGCTCGACCTGCACGGACGCGACGACGTCCAGATCACGGTGCTCGCACCACAGGCCGAGCTGCACATCCGCCCACGCTTCTACGAGCCTGACGTTCACCAGATGGCTGCCCCGTTGCAGGCGCTGTTCGACGCAGTAAACGTGCGCTCCGTACAAGGCACGGCCCACCACATCGATGAGGCAGGCCAGCGCGTCGGCTATCGCAGCGCAGATGGCAGCGAGGCGACCCTGGCCTAAGCATCTGGATCTACCCACCTGCGGCCGAACGCGCGGCCGCCCTCGCCGCAGCCGACCCCTTGATCCCTGTGGCCTGATGCAGCCCGCTGCGCGTCTGCAAGCCGCTGGCAGACGCGCAGCGGTTATAACCCCTGCGCAATACTTCACTTCCCTTGACCACTTCTCCTGCCCTAGTCTTGGCCAATCGCACCCTGATCGCATCAGGCGATCGCAATGGGATCGAAGACCATCAGGAGATTTAATCGGATGAGCAGCAGCCCCTACGTCCCACCGAAGGTCTGGAAAAACGACGCCGCAGCCGGCGGCCAGTTCGCCAACATCAACCGCCCGATCGCCGGCCCCACCCACGACAAGCACCTGCCCGTCGGCAAGCATCCCCTGCAACTCTACTCGCTGGCCACGCCCAACGGCGTCAAGGTCACGGTCCTGCTCGAAGAGCTGCTGGCTCTGGGGCACAGCGGCGCTGAATACGACGCCTGGCTGATCCGCATTGGTGATGGCGACCAGTTCTCCAGCGGCTTCGTCGAGGTCAATCCGAATTCCAAGATCCCGGCCCTGCTCGACCGCAGTGTCGAACCGCCGGTGCGGGTGTTCGAGTCCGGTTCGATCCTGCTACACCTGGCGGAAAAGTTCGGTGCCTTCCTGCCGAAAGACCCAGCCGCCCGCGTCGAAAGCCTGAACTGGCTGTTCTGGCAGATGGGCTCGGCGCCTTACCTGGGCGGTGGTTTCGGCCACTTCTATGTGTATGCGCCGGAGAAAATCGAGTACGCCATCAACCGCTTCACCATGGAAGCCAAGCGTCAGCTCGACGTGCTCGAGCGACGCCTGGCGGTGAGCCGTTACCTGGGTGGCGACGAATACAGCATCGCCGACATCGCCGTATGGCCGTGGTACGGGCAGCTGGTGCGCGGCAACCTGTACGGCGCGGCCGAATTCCTGGCGGTGGACGAATATCCGCACGTGCAGCGCTGGGCCGAAGAGATCGCCCAGCGCCCGGCCGTGCAGCGCGGCACCCGGGTCAACCGCACCTGGGGCGATGAGGCCAGCCAGGTGCCGGAGCGGCATTCAGCGGCCGACCTGGATTGAGCTCGACGTCGTGGCGCCCGCTTCGCGGGCGCCCGGCTCAACGCACCAGGTGCAGGAAGTGCAGGTGCCGTTCAAAGTGGTCGAGAATGTCGCCGATCACTTCGTCCTTCGACCAGCCCATCACATCGTGGTCCTGGCCACCTTCACGCAAATGTACTTCGGCACGGAAGTACTTGCGCTCCTCCCCGGCGGCATCGCTCAGGACGAAGCTGGGCATGGCATAGGCGCGTGGACGAATCTCGTAGACGAACACCTCATCGCTCGGCCCTACCTTGAGCGTCACTCGGCCACCCTCGCCTTCCTCTACACTGCATTCATACCCCTGGCGACGCCACTCCTCGGCCACCGATTGACAGGCCGGCAGCGCTACGTCAGCGATGAAGCGCTGCACATGTGAACGGCGCGGGAACATCGCCAGGGTGCGCAGACGTCGCTGCCAGTTGCCCGCAGCACGCGAAGCGGTCGGCGAGATAGCCAGCGCCTGGTAGCGCAGGTCACGCTTGGTGGCGTCGAGTTTGAGCGCCTTGAGCAGCCCGCGCATGCTCAGCAGCAACGCCAGGGTAAACGGCAGCGCACTGGCGATGGTCGCGGTCTGCAGCGCCTTGAGGCCGTCGGCCAGCAGCAGTGCGATGGCGACGATGCCCATGCTCGAGGCCCAGAAGATCCTCTGGCGGATCGGTGTGCCCTCCTTGCCGCCGGAGGCCAGCATGTCCACCACCATCGCGCCGGTATCGGCCGAGGTGACGAAGAACACCACCACCATCACCACCGCCAGGGTGCTGATGATGCTGGCGAAGGGGAAATGCTCGAGGAAGGCGAACAGTGCAAGCGACGTATCCTGCTCCACCGCCGCGGCCAGGTCGGTCAACCCCTCGTCAAGGATCATGTGGATCGCTGTATTGCCGAACACCGTCATCCACAGCAGGGTGAACGCAGTCGGCACCAGCAGCACGCCGGTAACGAATTCACGGATGGTGCGCCCGCGCGAGATGCGCGCGATGAACAGCCCGACGAAGGGCGACCAGGCCAGCCACCAGCCCCAATAGAACAGGGTCCAGCCACCAATCCAGTCGGTGGGCTGGTAGGCATAGAGGTTGAGGGTACGGCTGACGATCTCGCTCAGGTAGCCGCCGGTGTTCTGCACGAAGGTCTGCAGGATCAGTACGGTGGGGCCCAGCAGCATGACCATCAGCAACAGCAGCACGGCCAGGCCCAGGTTGAGTTCGGAGAGGCGACGAATGCCCTTGTCCAGCCCGGACATCACCGAAAGGGTGGCCAGGAAGGTGGTGCCGATGATCAGCGCGATCTGGATAGGAGTGGATACCGGCACGCCGAACAGCGCATTGAGCCCGGTGTTGATCTGCGACACGCCAAAGCCCAGTGAGGTGGCCACGCCGAACACCGTGCCGATGATCGCAAAGATGTCGACCGCGTGCCCCAGTGGCCCGTGGATGCGCTCGCCGATCAGCGGGTAGAGTGCCGAACGCAGGGTCAGCGGCAAGCCATGGCGATAGCTGAAATAGGCCAGGATCAGCGCGACGATGGCGTAGATCGCCCAGGCATGCAGGCCCCAGTGGAAGAAGGTAATGCGCATCGCCTCACCGGCAGCCAGCACCGTCCCGCCCTCGCCAATGGGCGGTTTGAGAAAGTGCATGACCGGCTCGGCGACACCGAAGAACATCAGGCCGATGCCCATGCCTGCGGAGAACAGCATGGCGAACCAGGTGGCGTTGTTGTAGTCGGGGGTGCTGTGGTCGGGGCCGAGCTTGATATCGCCATAGCGGCTGACACCCAGAAACACCACGGTGCCGAGAATCAGCGCCACCCCGAGAATGTAGAACCAGCTGACATTGCCGATGATCCAGCCCTGAATCTGCGCGAACAGCGCCTGGGCATGGGCCTGGAACACACTGGCGTACAGCACCAGGATCAGCAGCAGGATCGAGGAAATCCAGAAAACCGGTGGGTTGATGGTGGGCTTGCGAGGTTGTTCGGGCGAACTTGCCATGTACGGGTAATCTCCATCAGGGCGCTTAATGCGCACGGTTAGCTACGACAAACGGTAGACGCTGATGGTTTTGCCCGTCGTGACATATCGGATGTTTCTGAATCTTTCAGAACATGCCCCCACGCCGCACGCCCGCCTGCCGGCACATGCCGTGCTGCAAACAGGTTTTTCCCTGGTGCAAACCTGCGCCCGCGCAGGGCTTCTTGTACACTCGCCTGCATAAAATCCACCTGTACATTTTGGTGACAGCATGATCGAGGTAACCGAGGTTTCCATTGCCGAGCTGCGCAACGCGCTCGAGTCCGGCCGCACGACGGCGGTCGAACTGGTCAAGGCCTACCTGGCCCGCATCGACGCCTACGATGGAGCCGACACCGCCACCGCGCTGAACGCCGTCGTGGTGCGCAACCCCGAAGCGCTCAAGGAGGCCGAGGCCTCCGACGCCCGCCGCGCTGCCGGCACCACCCTGGGCCCGCTGGACGGCATCCCCTACACCGCCAAGGACAGCTACCTGGTCAAGGGCCTGACCGCCGCCTCCGGCAGCCCGGCATTCGAGCACCTGGTCGCCCAGCGCGATGCCTTCACCGTCGAGCGCCTGCGTGCTGGCGGCGCGATCTGCCTGGGCAAGACCAATATGCCGCCCATGGCCAACGGCGGCATGCAGCGGGGCGTCTACGGCCGCGCCGAAAGCCCGTACAACGCCGCCTACCTCACCGCGCCCTTCGCCTCCGGTTCCTCCAACGGCGCCGGTACCGCCACTGCGGCGAGCTACAGCGCCTTCGGCCTGGCCGAGGAAACCTGGTCCAGCGGTCGTGGACCTGCTTCGAACAACGGCCTGTGCGCCTACACCCCGTCGCGTGGGGTGATCTCGGTGCGCGGCAACTGGCCGCTCACGCCAACCATGGATGTGGTCGTGCCGTACGCACGGACCATGGCCGACCTGCTGGAAATTCTCGACGTGGTGGTGGCCGACGACGCCGACACCCGTGGCGACCTATGGCGCATGCAACCCTGGGTGCCGATCCCGGCAGCCTCGAGCGTGCGCCCGGCCAGTTACCTCGACCTCGCCGTCGGCGCCGGCGCGCTCAAGGGCAAGCGCTTTGCCGTACCGCGCATGTACATCAATGCCGACGCCGAGGCCGGCACGTCGGAAAAACCAGGCATCGGTGGCCCGACCGGACAGCGCATCAACACCCGCGCCAGCGTCATCGACCTCTGGGAGCAAGCCCGCAAGGCGCTGGAGGCGGCAGGCGCCGAAGTGGTGGAAACCGACTTCCCGCTGGTCTCCAACTGCGAGGGGGATCGCCCGGGCGCACCGACCGTGTACAACCGCGGCATCGTCAGCAAGGAATTCCTGCATGACGAGCTGTGGGAGTTGTCCGGCTGGGCCTTCGACGATTTCCTGCGCGCCAACGACGACCCCAAGCTCAACCGCCTGGCTGACGTCGACGGGCCGAAGATCTTCCCGCACGATCCGGGCACCCTGCCCAACCGCGAGGACGACCTGGCAGCCGGCATGGACGAATACGTCAACATGGCCAAGCGTGGCCTCAAGTCCTGGGACCAGATCGCGACTGTCCCGGATGGCCTGCGCGGCCTGGAGCAGACGCGCAAGATGGACCTGGAAGACTGGATGGACGAGCACAAGCTGGACGCAGTGCTGTTCCCCACCGTCGCCGATGTCGGCCCGGCCGATGCCGATATCAACCCGGCCTCGGCAGACATCGCCTGGAGCAACGGGATCTGGGTCGCCAATGGCAACCTGGCGATCCGTCACCTGGGTGTGCCGACAGTGACCGTGCCGATGGGCGTGATGGCCGACGTCGGCATGCCGGTGGGCCTGACCTTCGCTGGGCGAGCCTATGACGACAATGCCCTGCTGCGCTTTGCCGCAGGTTTCGAAGCCACTGGCTCGCGCCGGGTGATTCCACCGCGCACTCCGGCGCTAGGTTAAAGGCCCGAAGGCAATCCACACTCGCCAGATTCAACTATTTGTGTAAAATTCAACACACTTAAGAATCTGGCGATTCCCCATGCCCTCGCTTCCCCTCCAGCAAGAACGCCATCTCACCCTCACCGTTCTCAAGGCGGCACTTCAGGCCTTGGGCAGCGTTGCGCCGCGCAACCTGGAAATCCTCCTGCACGACCTGGACAATCCCAAGCACTCGGTGATCGCCATCGTCAACGGCCATCTTTCGGGCCGTCGGGTGGGCAGCCCGATCCTCGCCGCACCAGAACAGGACCAAGGCTTCAAGGCACTGATGCACGCCGGCCGTACTCAGGACGGCTGCGAGCCGGTGGTGCTGCCGGACTACCCCACCACCCTCAAGGGACGCACGCTGCGCAGTGCCACGGCAATCTTCCGTGACAGCAGCGGCCACCCGTTCGCAAGCCTGTGCGTGAACACCGACATCACCGGCCTCGATGCGGCCATGGCCTTCCTCCAGCACTTTCAGCCGTTCGGCGCCCTCCCAGACACATCCCCGCCCCGCGAGGCGGCCGACATGACGCTGCTGATGAGCGAGATCATTCAGGACTCGCTGCAGCGCTCGGGCCGGGGGCGGATGAACAAGCAAGCCAAGGTCGAGGCTGTGCGGGTGATGCAGGAACGCGGCTTGTTCATCGTCAAAGGTGGCGTCGAGAAGGCGGCCGACGCTCTGGGCGTGACCCGCTACACCATCTACAACTACCTGGAGCAGCTGCGCGGCGATGCCACGCCGGCTGCCCGCGAACGCTGAATGCGGAGCCCACCATGACCTTGCATGTCCAGACCCCTCTGATCGAATCCCGCCCGCTGTCACTGGCCGCCGGCCCTACCCTGTGGCTCAAGCTCGAGGCCCTGCAGCCCTCGGGCTCGTTCAAGCTGCGCGGCGTGGGCCACGCCTGCGAAGTGCACCATGCGCGTGGCGCCCGGCACTTCGTGTCGTCGTCCGGTGGCAACGCCGGCCTCGCCGTGGCCTATGCCGGGCGCAAGCTCGGCGTGCCGGTGACCGTAGTGGTGCCGGAAACCACCAGCGCGCGCGCCATCGAACTGCTGAAGCTCGAAGACGCCCAGGTCGTGGTCAAAGGTAGTTCGTGGCAAGAAGCCAACCAGCATGCGCAAGGCTTGCTGGGCGCGGGTGATGCGTTCATCCATCCGTTCGACGACCCGCTGCTGTGGACCGGACATGCCAGCATGATCGACGAAGTCGCCCAGGCCGGGCTCAAACCCGATGCCGTGGTGCTGTCGGTCGGCGGCGGCGGTTTGCTCAGTGGCGTGGTCGAAGGGCTCAAGCGCAATGGCTGGCACGACGTGCCCGTTCTGGCGGTGGAAACCGAAGGCGCCGCATCACTGCATGCCGCCATCACCGCGGGCCATCCGGTGGAACTGCCGGCCATCAACTCCGTGGCCACCTCGCTGGGCGCCAAGCGTGTGGCGGACCAGGCACTGGCCTGCGCGCAGCACCATCCGTTGCACAGCGAACAGGTATCCGATCGTGCGGCGCTCCAGGCCTGCGAGCGCTTTCTGCACGATCACCGGATCCTGGTAGAGCCTGCCTGCGGGGCAGCGTTGGCCCTGGCCTACGCACCTGGGCGGCTGGCGCACTACAACAAGGTGCTGATGATCGTCTGCGGTGGCGCCACCGCCACGCTGGAGCAGATTCACGACTGGCTGGCAGCCTGAAGAAGGCCTGTGACTGCAAAACAAGGCCACTCCTGCAAGATCTGCAGGAGTGGCCGGTTCTTCAGGCGTGATTGATATCCCGGTCCTTGGTCTCAGGCAGGAAGAAGATACCCAGCACCGCAGTCATCACCGCGATGACGATCGGGTACCACAGCCCATAGTAGATATCCCCGGTGGCCGCCACCATGGCAAAGGCCACTGTCGGCAGGAAACCGCCGAACCAGCCATTGCCGATGTGGTAAGGCAGCGACATCGAGGTGTAGCGGATACGCGCCGGGAACAGCTCCACCAGCCAGGCAGCGATGGGGCCGTAGACCATGGTCACGTAGATCACCAGGATGGTCAGCAGCAACAGCACCATCGGGTAGTGGATCTTCGCCGGGTCAGCCTTTTCGGGGTAGCCGGCCTCCTTCAGTGCGCCGGTCAGGGTCGCGGTGAACGCATCGCCCTGGGCCTTGAGCTCGGCCGCCGCCAAGCCTGTGCCCTCGAAGCTTGGAATGACCCGTTCGCCGATACGCACCTGCGCCACACTGCCGGGCTCTGCACGTTCGTTTTCATAGGGGGTGGCGCGCTTGGCCAGCAGGCTCTTGGCGATATCGCAGGAACTGGTGAATTTCGCCTTGCCCACGGGATCGAACTGGAACGAGCACTGCGCCGGGTCGGCAATCACCACCACCGGGTTCTGCTCCTGGGCGACGAACACATCCGGGTTGCCGTACTCGGTCAGGCCCTTGAAGATCGGGAAGTAGGTGAGCGCGGCAATGATGCAGCCCGCCATGATGATCTTCTTGCGCCCGATACGATCAGACAGGCTGCCGAACAGGATGAAGAACGGCGTACCGATCAATAGCGAGCCTGCGATCAGCAGGTTGGCGGTCTGAGGGTCGATCTTCAGGGTCTGCAGCAAGAAGAACAGCGCATAGAATTGCCCGGTGTACCACACCACGGCCTGGCCGGCGGTGCCGCCCAGCAGCGACATGAGCACCACCTTGAGGTTATCCCAGCGCGCGAAGGATTCGGTCAGCGGCGCCTTGGACGCCTTGCCCTCGGCCTTCATCTTCAGGAACACCGGCGACTCGTTGAGCTGCATGCGGATGTACACCGAAATCACCAGCAGCAGGATCGAGATCAGGAACGGGATCCGCCAGCCCCAGGCTTCGAACGCTTCGGTGCCCATCACCGTGCGGCAGGTCAGGATCACCAGCAGCGACAGGAACAGGCCCAGTGTCGCGGTGGTCTGGATCCACGAGGTGAAAAAGCCACGCTTGCCGGGCGGTGCATGCTCAGCCACGTAGGTCGCCGCGCCACCGTACTCGCCGCCCAGCGCCAGGCCTTGCAGCAGCCGCAGGGTGATGAGAATGATCGGCGCCGCCACGCCGATGCTGGCGTAGCTGGGCAATATCCCGACCACGGCAGTGGACAGGCCCATGATGATGATGGTGATGAGGAAGGTGTGCTTGCGCCCGATCATGTCGCCGAGACGGCCGAACACGATGGCCCCGAACGGCCGCACGGCAAAGCCTGCGGCAAACGCCAGCAAGGCGAAGATAAACGAGGTGGTTTCATTGACGCCGGCGAAGAAGTGCTTGGCGATGATCGCCGCCAGCGAGCCGTAAAGGTAAAAGTCGTACCACTCGAACACGGTGCCCAGGGACGAGGCGAAGATGACCTTGCGCTCCTCCCGACTGATGCCGCGTTGGGGCGCGCTGCCCGTCGATGTGCTGTCGATTGCCGCCATGGGTTGCCTCCGTCGTGTTCTTGTCAGGCCGGAGCACCTCAAAAGAAACAGCATCGCACCCTGGCCCCGGGTCTAAGCAGGACTACGGTTGCGCGAAGCACGACAGGGCAGGCTGCCCAGAATCGCAGCAAGGTACGTTGAAGCATAATCGGGATTGCGCGGATATCCACTGAGGATTGGAGGCTGCCCGGCGATCGAAAGAATCATCCCTGCTGCTGTTGGCCGACAGGTCCTTTCAACTCGACCTGGTTGCCATCGGGGTCATAACAGTACAGCGACAGCCCCTCGCCCTCGGCGCCGTATCGCGACTCCGCAGCCTCGACCACGACCCCGGCAGCACGCAGGTAACGGGTCAACGCCTGCTCGTCGAACGGATCGATACGCAGGCAGAAGTGATGCAGGTTGCGCCCGCTCTCGCCTGCCGCAGCGCCGCCCGGGCGACCGAGCTCACCGTCCAGGCTCACCAGATCGATCATCGCGGTGCCGGTGGCCAGATGGATCATGCCCAGGTCCGGGCGCTCCTTGCTCACCCGGCAGCCGAGTACATCACGGTAAAACGCGACGCTGCGCTGAAGATCGCGCACGCGCAGCACCAGATGATCGATATGGCGAATGGCAAAGGGACGCATGTGGCAGCTCCTGCTCGCAGCTCCGAAAGTGCATCGCAGCACCATAACCGATCCCTCGCAGGCAGGACAATTCGCTATCAGGCGTTAACCATCTACAGACGCGCGCCTCCCTCCAGCTCGTCCAATGGGCGCTTCCACGAAAGGAGCACTCCATGAGCAACCTCACCAACCAACATGAAGCACAGGTCCTGCGCACCTTGCCGAACTGGAGCAAGGACCTTCATCCGAAGCACTTCAGCGCACTGCTGGACACCCAACGCAGCCCTCACCTCTACCCCAGCGGTCACGCGTATGACTGGTACTCCTCGGCACTCCCCGAAGATCAGCAGGCGCTGCGCAATGCACTCGACCAGCGCGCCAAGAGCCTGCGAGCCCTGCAAAACAGCCTCTCGGGGCTGCAGGGCATCAGCGATTTCTGTCGGCCATTGCTGCAAAAGCGCTTCGACAAGGAGCTGCCGGTCAAGGTCGTGAACAAGGAGCAGTCGGTCGACGTCCTGCAGTACTACACTCAAGATTCCAAAGTCGCACAACCAACACGCGGCCAGACGGAAACGGTATACCTCCCCTCAGGCCCTCCCGTGTACCGCTCCTTGCTCGCCGCTGCGCTGCACAACTTCAAGAGCGAGCTGGACACGCCCCGTTTCTCCGGTATACGTCTCGCCAAGGACGATGACCGATTCTTTCCAAGCCTTGACCTGAAGAAGTTCATCACTCTAACCCGCGATCTGGACCTGGGTCAGAAGTACCAGGAGCACCTGGCCGCCATCTATGATGGCAGTAATTCCGAGCAGATCAGCCGAGATTCGATCAGCGCACGCCAGGACGAGTTGAGGGTGCAAGCGCGCATCGCCTACCTCAAAGGCGACGTCACTTCCGACACGCTCGCTGCCCTGCATACGCTCTGCGCCGACCTGCCCGCCAGCAAGCAAGCGCCCTATAGCATCAAGTGCCAGTCGCTCAGTGTCTTCGGTTTTGAGCTGTACGAACTCATGCTGATTTCGATTGCGACGCCCAAGGCTACGTGCGTGGTGCTCTACCTCCCTGGGGACAGCACCGAGACGCTGAAAGAATTCAAATCAATGGCCGCCTGCCATATCCACCTGCGCACACGCCTGCTCGATCCAAAGGTCCGCCAGTCCTTCGTCGAATACACTTCGCGCGCCGTGCAGCCTGCACTCAACGGCCGATTGCGCAATGCGCTGTACAGCAACCCGACTGCAGACGACGCAGCGCTGACCGCACGGACGACGGTCAACCTGGACACGAACCTGACGACCCTGCCGTCTAGTCCGTGGAAGGAACTGGAGATACGCCATGTCAGACGTTTGAAGGCCGATGCCCGTGCGATTGTGGTACCGACCGCCGATGTCGATGCCCAAGCCCGCCTGGAGCGCCTCGAATTCTGGGGTGTCATCGGCATGGACATCCTCAACATTGCGGCCGTCTGCATACCGGGGCTCAACCCGGTCATGAGCCTGGTGATCGGTGCGCAGATGATGGGTTCGGTATTCGATGCGCTGCACGCCTGGGAAGAAAATGACAACGCCCAGGCCATCGCACACTTGAAGTCACTGGTAATCAATGCTGGCTTGCTGATTGGCACAGTAGCCGGTGGCGCGGTACTGCAATCGCACTTTGTCGATTCGATGCAAAGCATTAGCGTCAATGGCCAGGAGCGGCTGTGGAGCCCGAACATGGCAGGGTATGCCAGTGACCTGGAACTCCCCTCCGAGCTCGAACCCAATACACAGGGTCAGTATGTCTACCAGGGCAAGACCTATGTCCGCCTGGGCGAAGACCTCTACGAGCAGTTCCAGGACATGGACGGCCAGTGGCACGCTCGCCACCCAAGCGACCCGAACGCCTATAGCCCTGTGCTTGAGCACAATGACGCCGGGGCCTGGCGCGTGGCGCACGAGAATCCCCTGACATGGGACCGCGAGACTCTGCTCCAGCGCCAGGGCTCGGCTGCGCGCAGTCTCAGTGCAGAGCAACGCGACACGGCGCTGCGCAGCACCGGCTTGAGCGCGGACGTTCTACGTCATCAATTGGCAGAGGATGGTCGAACACCTTCACAGTTGTTGGACGCCTTCCAGCGCTTGCGCACCAGCGAAGAGATCTCTGGCCTGACACGCAGTGTTCGCGAAGGAACACGCTTCCCGGCATACAAGAATTTCGCCCTCAATGCCCTGACCCAGTTGCCGGAATGGCCGAGCGATCACGTTCTGGAAGTCTTCAAGGGGAGCGAGCGTGCAGGCGAATCCGTCACCTACCCCAGGGCCAGCAGGCCCGGCGATCATGTGGTGCAGCTCAGCAGACAGGAGCTGGAGAATGGCGAACTGGTCAGCAGTGTGCTGGCTCAGATGGATCCCGAACAAGCTGCGCGTCTTGCGCCGGTCGAAGCTGGACAGGCATCCCGGATCCAGGTCTTGCAGGAGCGCCTCGCCAACCAACTCGAAGCCAACCGCCAGTCGATCTTCGACAGCCTCCGCGCGCCTGCGGCCGAGCACAGCTCGTTGGCGGCCGAACGCTTGTCGCGGCAGTTTCCCAGCCTGCCGGGCGTGGCGGTGGATGAGATCGTCGAAAATGCCAGCCCGCAAGAGCGCGCGCGGATGAGCAGCCCTGATGGACGCGTCCCACTGCGCGTCGCCGAGGAAGCGCGCCTGATGCAAGCCCGCATTCGCCTGGATCGGGCCATCCTTGGTCTGAAACAGGCCGATCTGGCGACTGCCGATACCGCACTGCTGCGCGAGGGGCTGCAGACACAACCGCCAAAGACCGATGCCGCGCTGTTCGAGCTCGCCACCGCCGACCGAGACAAGGCCCGCCAACTGATCGGCCAGCAACCGGTCAGACCCGGCTTCCGCTCCCCTCTGCGCCTGAGCGACGGTCGGCTGGGCTATCCGCTCAGTGGCCGGGGCGTCTCCAGGGCGCGAGCAAGGCTCGCCAGGCTTTACCGAACACACAACGAAAGTCGGATCGATGACCTGATAGCACCACTGGGCACAGGTCGCGTATTGGAGAACAACATTTCTCGCCTTGAGTACGAGTGGCACACACTCACCCAGGATATCGACCGATGGGTGGACGCTTCACGAAATGCTGGTACGGAGTCCGGCGGAGTAGACGTGGCGCTGATGGACGCTTGGCGAAATCCGCAGGAGCACGAGCTGGAAATCCACAACATTGGCAGCGAGAACCCAACGCTGCCCAAGATTTCGGCGCGCTTCTCGAATGTCCGCACATTGCGCCTCAATCGGTTGGGGTTGAGGGCACTGAACCCCGATCTGCTTACTTGCTTCCCGGCTCTGGAAGAACTTGAAATACTCAACAGTTCGCAGCTCAGCGAATCCTCCCTGGCAACGGCGCTGCGAGCGGCACCAAATCTTCGCAGACTGGTACTCAGAGACACCGGATTGACCAGGCTCAGCCCCCAGATGCAGGAAACCCTGGCCGGCCTGCCCTCTCTGCGAGAGCTCGACCTGGGGCACAATGCACTCACCCTGAGTGCTGCGAACATCGACTTCCTCGCCGCACGCCGCCTGGATACCCTCAGGCTGAACAACAACCGCATCACACTCGATGCTGCCAGTGCCGAGCGTTTCCAGGGGATGATCCACATCCAGCAATTGAACCTGCGAGCCAACCCTCTGGGCGTAGCGCCTGATGTTGGCTACATGGCTCGGCTGTCGCACCTGAACCTGTCGCGCTGCGACCTGGAGCAATGGCCACAGGGGCTGACGACCCTGATGAGCCAAAGGCACTACCAGCTGCGCCAGCTCGACCTGTCGATGAACCGTATCCACACCCTACCCGACCTTGAAGATATCCTTGCCACGCCTTTCGCCGAGGGTATCAATAGGCGCCAGGCGGGCATGCGCTGGACCTTCAACTACAACGGACTGGAGCCAGAGGTCCGTGCCGGGCTTGCCCGCATTCAACTCGTTGTCCACGAAAACGAAGGCGTGATCGGCCTGACAGAGGCATTCATACAGACCAATGCCACGCCAGAACAACGTCTGCTCTGGGCCAATCTATTCGGAACTGGCGAAAACCAGCCACTGCTGGACAAGCTGGGCTTGTTGCTCGATTCGGCAGACACTCGCCAACAACCTGCTGCCATGCGCAATCGCGTCTGGGCAGTGCTCAAAGCAGCAGGTGAGAGTACCGAGCTGCGTGAAAGGCTCAACGATGTCGCGGAACACTATCCCACCACTTGCGGTGATGCCGGCGCCGACGCATTCAGCGCACTGGAAACGGAGGTCAGCTTGCAGAAGATCAGCAACGGCGACTTCACCCTCAGTGAAAAATGGGCCTTGTTGCGCCAGCGTTACCGGCGAGAGCTGGTCAACAACCTGGCTGATCGCATTGCCCTTGCGCGCACGCTGCGTAAAGTCGGCCTGCAGCGGAGGCTGGAAAACAGTGCCGAGGACATCCCTGTGCTTGATCAGCTGGACGACCCAGATGCCATTCCGGACGATGTGTTGATCGATGGACTGGTCGACGATATAGAGATTCGCCTGGCGTTGCGCCAGGCACTCGCTGAGGACTTGGACTATCCAGAGCCGAGCGAGAACATGCTCTACAGGCCGACTGCCCACCTGTCGTACAAGGTGGAGGCCAACGTAAGCAAGGAAGTGACGCGTCTGGATACAGATCCGGCAGGTCCCCGCCAATGGATCGTCGAACAGCCCACCTGGCAGCTCAGCCTCAGGCGTGCCCATGCCTCACAGTTCGAGGCGGTCACCGAGTTCTGGCGACCCGGGCTTGATTACCTGCAGTACTGCCGCGACTTCGCTTCGCAAGTAAACGGCGAGACCGTCGAGCTCGAGCCCGTCACTTCGTTGTCGACCTCGGTCAGGAAGGCCCTGGAGAAAGCGATCGCTCAAGAGCTGCCCAGCAGCAACGGGAAACTGCAGCCGTTGCTGCTCACCGATGAACAGGACGTGGCGGCATTCAATGCGCTGCGCGATGAGCAGACGAGCGTCGAGCGCGGACTGTTCGAAAGCCTGACCCGGGAAGTCGAAACCGACTGACGCTGTGAATCCTCACTGGCCGCGCAGGTCCTCGAAGTAGACGTGCCGGCCTTGTACCTGGGTGGATGCGCGAGGCAGTGCCGCTGTCTCGCCGCTGACAGCTTCCACATGCCAATAGCAGTGCCTGATCGCCCGCGTCACCCCGACGTAGGCCAGGCGTTGCGCCTCGTCTTTCTGCGCACTGTCGAACGGCTGCGCATCCCCGGTACGCCCCAACCCGGCCATGCGGTAAACCTGATTCTTGTAGGGCGAACTGGTCAGGTATTGGCAATCGCCGAGCATGAACACGGCATCGGCCTGCAGGCCCTTGGCGCTGTGATAGGTGAGCTGACGCAGACGACGCTGCTCAGGCGGCAGGCTCGAATCAGCCCTGACCACAGACTCTATATGATTTGAAATCAGCAGCTTATCGCTACTTTTTCGAAACAACATCATCACTGTCTCGCCACGCTGGTAATGCTCGATCAGGGTTTGCCCGAGTGCGGCCTCATCGCGCTCGAACACCTTGACCGGCGACAACGGCAACGCAGCAGCGCCACCACAGGCCCTGGCCTTCTTGCCGGTGATTGCCGCTGTGCCGCGCACCAGGTGTTCCGCCGCATCGATGATGTGCTGCTGACTCCGGTAGTTCTCGACCAGCATCACCCGGCTATTGGCCGGCGATGGGAAGGTCTTGCCGAACTCCATGAAGTACTTTGGTGAACTACCGCGCCAGCCGTAGATCGATTGCCAGTCATCACCCACGCACATCAACGACGAATGCGCAGCGTTGCGCCCGGCATGCATGCCTGGGCCACGCCTGCGAATCTCACGCAGCGTCGCGCGCAGCCAACTGACGATCTGTGGCGAGACATCCTGGAACTCGTCGATCATCAGATGCGCCAGCGGGCGTAGCAGCGAGTCTGGCAACAGTTGCAGATTCTCGGGGTTGTTCTCGCCGAACAGCGCGAACATGCGGTTATAGGTCATCACCGGCGGGGACTGTCCGAGCAGGTGGGCCTCCAACGCCTTCCAGTACAGGGCCAGGGCTTCGAAGAACGGCGCATCGCTGTCGCCCGGCGCAAAGCTCATGCGAGCAACAGCACTCCCGACCTCCAGCCCCAGGTTCTCGATGAAGCTCGCCGCACCGACGAAGGCATCGAGTAATGGCGTTGGGGCCAGTTCACCCTTGACCTTGAACTCGAACCCAGGCCCCGCCACCGCATCACCCGCCAGCGACGCGGCGAGACGCTTTGCCGAGGTGTAGTTATCCAGCCAAATCAGTGACTTATCGCAGAAAGCTTGAAACAACGTGCGCTTTACAGCCCACTCGGCACGCACCGACAGCTTGGCGTTGGCACGTTGGTACTGGGCGCTTTCCGACGGGTCGAAGCCCAGTACCACCCAGGCATCGAGCCCTTCAAGACGCCCGTGCACATGGAAGCGCTGGCCACGGATCTGCACCGTTTCCCGACAGGGCTCGATGCCCTTGATCGGCCAGGCGCCCGCAGCGAACCACAGGTCTTCGATTACGTCGCACAACTCTTCGTCGCGCTGGGCCGCCAGTTGCGTCACCTGTACGCGCTTCTGCACATCAGGATGATCCGGATCGAGCGGCTTGAGCTGCAGGGACTCCTGGCGCATCGTCGCGACCAGTTCCGCAAAACGTGGACTGTCACGCAGCAGGTCGCGATAACACAGATTGAGCTGCTGGCGCTGAGCATCGTTCAGGCGCAGATCGAAAGGGTTACCTTCGCTCTCGGCTTCGCTGCCGACAGGCACATCGTTGCCCAGGGTCTCGAATGCGCGCAGTTGGGAGAACCCCGGCAAGCTGCGCACCAGGGGCAGGATGCGCGAATGGAAGGTGCGCACCAGGTCACGGGCACGGGCCGGCGGCAGGTCGATCTGCCAGAGGGCGAAGACCTGCACCAGCCGTTTTATGAAGTCCTTGCGCGACTCACGAGTGAAGGTGACCACGGTCATGGCGTCCAGCTCGAAGCCCAGATAGTGACGCAGCAGCAGGATACGCAGCACCAGCGAAGTGGACTTGCCGGCGCCGGCCCCCGCCACCACGCAGGTAGACGGCGTATCGCTGAAGATCAGCTTCCATTGCGCGGCACTGGGTTGGGCGTCGGCAGGCAGGCGCTGGCCGACATCGGCCTTGAAGCGTTTCTTCAGCTCTGCTGTCAGCGGCAGGCGCCAGTCGTCGAACAGCTTGTCGTCCTCGCCGGGCACCGCAGCGCCGTCCGGGCGGCTGTCGCGGATCACCAGGACCTGGCGCCCCGCCTCGTACCCTTCGGCGTGGCCACGTTCATAGCCGTCACGCAAGCCATCGGCGTGCCCGCTGCGCTGGCCAGTGGCATGGCCGAGGAACCATGAGTCACGGTGCTGGGCCTGCAGACGGCTCAATCCACGCCCGAGCAGGCGAGCGGCGAAGCGGCGCAACCAAGGCAATTGCGCGGGTGGGGTCAGGTCCAGTGGCGCCGGGGGCTGCTCGAAAGACACGGTCACTCCATTGCTAGTCGAATCAGCGGAACATGTTCCACCGAACCGCTGAAAAGTGCCAGCTAATGCTTGCAGATCATAGGATTAGGCGATGAAACGCAGAAAGCACCACAACCAAAACCATCAATTTATCAGATAAAAACAAGTCGATATTTACGCTTATTTTCGATACTTGAAAGGCGCATCATGGCCCCATTCCCACTTACCGAGGACCCTGATCATGCTGCAACTGCGCCCCTTTGAAAGCCTCGGCCATGCCAACCACGGCTGGCTGGATGCCCATCATCACTTTTCCTTTGCCGAGTACTACGACACCGAGCGTATGCACTGGGGCAACCTGCGCGTATGGAACGACGACCTGATCGCCGCAGGCAGTGGCTTCCCGCCGCATCCGCACCGGGACATGGAAATCATCACTTACGTACGCGAAGGTGCAATCAGCCACCAGGACAACCTGGGTAACAAAGGCCGCACCGAAGTCGGTGACGTACAGGTGATGAGTGCGGGTACTGGCATCGTGCACAGCGAGTACAACCTGGAGAAGGTCGACACGCGCATCTTCCAGATCTGGATTGTGCCGGACAAGGTCGGAGACGCACCGTCCTGGGGGACTCGGCCGTTCCCCAAAGGTGAGCGAGGCGAAGGCTTCGTGACGCTGGCCAGCGGTCGTGTCGAGGATCAGGATGCTCTGCGCATCCGTGCCGATGCACGGCTGGTGGCCGCGACCCTGCGTGCCGGCGAGAGCGCCGAGTACCGTTTCGATGCCGGACGACGCGGGTATCTGGTTCCGGCCAAAGGCGTGGTCGAGGCCAATGGCGTGCGCGCCAAAGCCCGGGACGGGATTGCCGTGGAAGGCGAAGAGGTGCTGCGCGTCACGGCGCTCGAGGACAGCGAGATCGTGCTGGTGGATGTGGCCTGAGCCAGATGGCCAAGTCGTACTTTTCGCGGGCTAGCTCGCGAATCGTACGACTGGGTTTAAGAGACCGGCGTTGTCGGTGATCGCAAGACAATCAGCTGATCGCCGCATCCACCAGTGCCTGGGCTTCCTGCACCAGGCGCTGCAGGTGCGCCTCGTCAACGAAGCTCTCGGCGTAGATCTTGTAGATGTCCTCGGTACCCGATGGACGCGCGGCAAACCAGCCATTGGCGGTCATCACCTTCAGGCCGCCGATGGCCTGACCATTGCCTGGCGCGTGACTGAGGATCTGCTGGATCGGCTCGCCGGCAAGCTCGGTGGACTTCACCTGCTCAGGCGCCAGCTTGCTCAGCAGCGCTTTCTGCCGCGCATCGGCCTTGGCCTCGACCCTGGTGGCGTATGGCTTGCCCAGCGCTGCGGTGAGGTCGGCATAGGCCTGGCTCGGATTGCGCCCCGTGCGTGCAGTCATCTCGGCCGCCAGCAATGCGGGAATCAGGCCGTCCTTGTCGGTCGCCCAGACGCTGCCGTCCAGACGCAGGAACGAAGCGCCCGCACTCTCCTCTCCACCAAAACCAAGCGAACCTTCGAACAGGCCCTGGGCGAAAAACTTGAAGCCCACCGGCACTTCATGGAGCTTGCGCCCCAACCGCTCGGTAACCCGGTCGATCATGCCACTGCTGACCACGGTCTTGCCGACCGCGGCGTCGCTGCGCCAATGCGGTCGGTGGCGGAACAGGTAGTCGATGGCCACGGCAAGGTAGTTGTTCGGCTGCAGCAGGCCGTCACTGGTGACGATACCGTGGCGATCATGGTCCGGGTCGCAGGCAAAGGCCACGTCGAAACGCTCGCGCAGGCCGATCAGCCCTTGCATGGCGTATGGCGACGAAGGGTCCATGCGAATCTGCCCGTCCCAGTCGACGCTCATGAAGCGGAAGGTCGGGTCGACCTCGGTGTTGACCACTTCAAGGTTCAACTGGTATCGCTCGGCAATCGCCGACCAATAGCGCACGCCCGCGCCACCCAGCGGATCGACACCCAGGCGCAGGTTGGCTTTACGGATGACCTCGAAATCGATGACGTTTTCCAGGTCTGCCACGTAGCTGCTCACGTAGTCGTGACGCTGGGTAGTGGCAGCCTGCAGAGCCTGGGCGTAGTCAATGCGCTTGACACCCGCAAGACCTGCAGCCAGCAGTTCGTTGGCCTTGGCTTCGACCCACTTGGTCACATCGCTGTCAGCCGGGCCGCCATTGGGCGGGTTGTATTTGAAACCACCGCTCTGGGGCGGGTTGTGCGAGGGGGTGATGACGATGCCGTCGGCCAGACCCTGTTGACGACCGCGGTTGTAGCACAGGATCGCATGGGACACCGCCGGGGTCGGGGTGTACTCGTCGTCCTTGGACAAGCGCACCTGCACGCCATTGGCCGCCAGGACCTCCAGCGCGCTGGCGGTGGCCGGCGCCGACAAGGCATGGGTGTCAGCACCGATGAACAGCGGGCCATCGATACCCTGCTCCTGGCGGTACAGGCAGATCGCCTGGGTGATCGCCAGCACATGATGCTCGTTGAAGCTCAACTCGAACGAGGTGCCTCGGTGTCCGGAAGTGCCGAAGGCCACGCGCTGCGAAGCGACCGCAGCGTCCGGGCGACCGGTGTAGTAGGCGGTCAACAGGCGGGGAATATCGACCAGCACGCTGGCCGGAGCCGGCTTGCCTGCCAAAGGGCTGAGCGTCATGCAGAACCTCGAGTTCAACGGATGTAGGTGTTGGAACGCGCAGTGTACTGGGAGTTGCAACGGCGCGCGATGGGGCCGGATCAGTTGGCGGCGGTATGCCACCAGCCAGGAAACATCTGTTGCACCCGCGGCTCACTGAAGCGCTCATCGATCAGAAAAAGCACGCCACGATCCTGGTCGCCCCGAATGACTCGACCAGCCGCCTGGATCACCTTGCGCACGCCAGGGTACAGGTACGCGTAGTCAAAACCGCTGCCAAACTGCTGGGCCAAACGTTGCTTGAACTGTTCGTTGACCGGATTGACCTGGGGCAAGCCGAGGGTGGCGACAAAGGCACCTATCAGCCGGGTGCCCGGCAGGTCCACTCCTTCAGCGAAGGCCCCGCCCAGTACAGCGAAACCTATCCCTCGCCCATCCGCCACGAAACGCGCCAGAAATCCCTCGCGTGCGGCCTCGTCCATGCCCGGCGCCTGCCGCCAGTGCGGCACCTCGGGGTGCCGTTCGGCGAACAGGGCCATCACCTGCTCCAGGTATTCAAAGCTGCTGAAGAACGCCAGGTAGTTGCCCGGCTGACGCTGGTACTGCTCGCCGATCAGCCCGACGATCGGCGCCAGGGACGCACTGCGCTGCTGAAAGCGGGTCGAAACCTCACTGACGATCCGCACCTGCAACTGCTCGGCGCGAAATGGCGCGGCCACGTCCAGCCAGGCGGTGTCTGCCGGCATACCCAGCAAGTCGGAATAGAAGCGCCGAGGCCCTAGCGTCGCCGAAAACAGGGTGACGCTGCGCGCCGCAGCCATTCGCGGGCCAAGCAGGCGCGCGGGCACCACATTACGCAGCGTCAGGGTTGCCAGACGACGGTTTCGCGGGCCGTTACGCAGGCTGACATCGAACAGGAAATGCTCATCGAACAGCTCGGCCACACGGCTGAACTGCAGGGCATGGAAATAGAACTGCAGGACCTGCGGTTCGACGTGCGCAGGCGCCTGCTCCATGGCCTCCTGAATCAGGCCAATGCACTGTTGCAACGCCCGCAGGAATGCCTCGGGCAATTGGTCGCTCGCCTGGTACGGTGCCCGCTGGGACTTGTACAACGCATTCCACTGGCGATTGAGACGCTCCAGAGCGCTGCTCAAGCCCGCCGGCTTGGCCTTGCGCAAGGCCAGCAGTTGCCCTTGGTCGAGGCTTGCGCTGTACATGGCGCGGCCGCGCTCCACCAGGTTATGCGCCTCGTCCACCAGCACAGCCACCCGCCACTGGTTGAGTTGGGTCAGGCCGAACAGCAGCGCATGGGCGTCGAAATAATAGTTGTAGTCGGCAACCACCAGATCGACCCAGCGCGCCATCTCCTGCCCCAGGTAATACGGGCAGACCTGGTGTGCCAGCGCGACCTCGCGCAACCCCGCACGGTCGAGCAACACCACCTGCGACGCTGCTTCGCGAGCCGCTGGCAGCCGATCGTAGAAACCCTTGGCCAGCGGACAGGACTCACCATGACAGGCACTGCCCGGGTACTCGCAGGCTTTGTCCCGGGCAATCAACTCCAGCGCACGCAGGCTGGGCTGCGGGGTGGTGTCGGTGATCTGGCGCAGTGCGTCGAGCGCCAGTGCCCGGCCTGGTGTCTTGGCGGTGAGGAAGAGCAGCTTGTCCAGTTGCTGCGGGGCCATGGCCTTGAGCAGCGGAAACAGCGTGCCGAGCGTTTTGCCAATACCGGTACTGGCCTGGGCCATCAGGCAGCGCCCGGTGGCCACGGCCTTGTACAGGGTTTCTGCCAGTTGGCGCTGGCCCTGGCGGAACTGTGGGTACGGAAACGCCAGCCCCTGCAGATCGCTGTCCCGCAGGCGCAGGCGTGCGGCCTGGGCGTGCGCCCAGCCAAGAAAGCGCTGGCACAAGGTCTCGAAGAAGTGCTGCAGTTGCGCGGCATGCTGCGGCTCGCTGAACAAGGTCTGTCGGTCGCTGTCGACGTCCAGGTACACCAGCGTGACCTCGATCCGCTCCAGCCCACGCGACTGGCACAACAGCCAGGCATAGACGCGGGCCTGCGCCCAGTGCAATTGCCGATGATTGTCCGGCTGGCGGTCGAGATTGCCGCGGTGAGTCTTGATCTCCTCCACCCGGTTGCGCACCGGGTCGTAGCCGTCGGCTCGCCCCCGCACCCGCAATCCCTGGTACTCGCCCTCCAGCGATACCTCCGCCTCGTAGCCAGAACCGCGCCGCGCAACAACCCGTCGATGGCCGTCGATGCCCTGTTGGGCGGTGGGCGACGGAGTGAAGCGCAAGTCCAGGTCGCCGACCTTGGCGGCAAACTCACACAGCGCACGTACCGCCACACTCAGACTCACGACGCGGCCTCGCACCAGCGCACATGGCATACCGCGACCGGCATGCCGTGCTCACGGCAGAAGTCCAGCCAGCGCAACTGGTTATCCTGCAGGCGGTCACCCGGCCCCTTGACCTCGATCATGCGGTAACGCCCCTGCCCCGGCCAGAACTGGATGAGGTCGGGCATACCTGCGCGGTTGTTGCGAATATCCTGCAGCAGGCGCCGGAAACACTGCTTCAGATGCTCGGCAGGAATGCAGGCCAGGGCCTGCTCGAGCAGCGCCTCGTTCAGTACCTGCCAGAACACGAACGGTGACTGCAGCCCATGCTTGTTGGCAAAACAGGTGCGTATCGCCTGTCGGTAGCTGCCATCGTCGAGCCGCCCCAGGCAGGCCTCGAACAAGGCGGCGCGGCGCACCGAGAAATCACTGTCGTGCAGATCCTGGGGCGCCGCCTGGTAAGGGTGAAAGAACGCGCCGGGCAGCGGCGCGAAAATCGCCTCCCAGCACAAGAGGCCGAACAGGCTGTTGAACAAGGTGTTCTCGACGTAATGGACCTCGCCGTCGGCGTGCGCCAGGTGCAGGCGCACCGCTTCCTCCACGCCCACTGCGGACATTTCCACGGGCAACGCCAGTTCGATGAGTGTCTGCACGGCAGCAGACGCGCGGCGTCGAGGCGGCCCTCCGAGTTTGCGTGCAAGGCGCGGCAGCATGCGCGCCAACGCCTGGGCCTCGAGGGGATTGGCCGTGGTCTGGGCCATGTGTGACGCCAGTGCCTGCGCCCTTTGCCACTGCTCGCTGCGCTCGAGCACACGCACCTGGCGAATGCGCGCCTCGGGGTGGTCGAGCCCATCGTAGACACTCAGGGCCAGATCCCATTGCCCAAGCCGCTCGCAGCGCTGGCCAATTGCAAACAGCAGACGTGCGCGACGCCTGGCCAACCAGGGATTGCTGCTGTTGGCCCGCTCCAACGCCTGCAGCAACGTACTTGGCGCCTCTCCCTGCTCCAGCCGCTCGGCGCAAGCATGCAAGGCCATCGCCAGATCGACCTCCTCGCGCTGGCGCAAGGCGCGCGAATCCGCACTGAAGCTCACCTGCTCATAGCGCAGCACGCCCAGATCGGCCAGCACGAACTCCGACCAATCCTGATAAAGATTGCCAAAGAACAACAGGCGCAGGCGGTCGCACAGGGGTTGCAAGCGCCACTGCAGGATCTGTACCGGCGCCTGCTCGAACCAGGCAGACAGTGGTCTGTCTGGCAGGTCCAATGGCCGCAGCGCAGCCAGCAACTGGGTCTTGGTCACGCGAGGATGGGCCAGTTGATCGGCAAAGCAGGTAAGCAGTTCGTCCCGGCGCAACAAGGCGAACAACTGCTCCAGGCCCAGTATCGGCCTCGCGCAGACCCAGCCCAGCGTGAGCAAAGGCTGCAAAGCTGCGCCCGTGTCGCCGATCTCGGCATATTCAAGCCGGTCGCCGCGAAACAGCTCGCCCTTGCGCATGACCATGCGCACCAACAGTGCCTGCGTCGGCTGGGCCAGCCCGCTGAAGACTCGGAGAAAGTCTTGTTCGTGCGGGTCAAGGATATCGGCGTAACGGTGTTCGACCCACCTCAGCACCTGGCGGAAGTTGTGCAGGTAATAGAGCGGATCTTCGACGGAATGGGCAATCACGGCATGGCGTCGCAGGCAAACATGAATACTGGTTATACATACAGACGAGGCAACCTGGCAAGCGCGCCGGATCGACGGTCAGTTCGACCTGTCTTGTGCGTTGCTACGCAAGCACTGCAGCCTTTTTCCGAGCGCTTCGAGTGCCTGCTCCAGCTCGCCGGCATCGTCCCCCTGCCAGGCCAGCAGCAGGTGGTAGTCATAGCCGTCTCGCAGGCTGAACAGATTTCCAGGTGCCGCCAGCAGCGCCGAAGTGTTCAGGGCTTCCACCAACTGACGCACATCCACTGCCAAGCCCAGGCGACACCACAGGACACGCCCGCCTTCAGGTTCGCTGAACGCCAACAGACTGCCCAGATGCTGCTCGACGGCATGGCATAGAATCGCCATGCGCATTTGCAGACGGTCGCGCATCTGCTGCAGATGACTGTCCACATCGCCTCGGCTCAGCAGACAGGCCACCGCCTGTTGACGCCGCGGGGGTAGCACGAAACTGCGTCGCACAAAAGCCTCGCACACTGCCGGGTGCCGACTCAGTACATAGGCGTAGGGCGCTTCGGCGCCGATCATGCCTTCTAGCGAACCCAACACCAGCAGCCAGTGCGGATCGACCCAGTCGCGCAGGCGCGTCTCAGGTGGCGCAACGAAACACTGGTCGCTGTCCAGGTCGTTTTCCAGCAGCCACGTCGGATATCCCGCCAGCAGACGCGCCACTTCACGCTGCTCATCCAGCGACACCAGGCGTCCCGGAGGGGTCGCCAGGCATGACGGCATCAACAGCAGGCGTACGGTCTCGCGCTTGAACAGCTGTGCCAAGGTATCCAGGTCCAAACCACCCTGGGTATCGAGCGGCCACTCGACAACGCGCATCCCCAGCTGTTGCAAGACCTGCAACTGTTGCCAGCAACAGGGCGTCGCCACCAGTACCGTGCCTCCTTGCAAGTCCAGCGCAAGCAGCAATGTCTGCAGTAACGCCTGGACATCCGTCGCCAGATGCACGTCCTCAGCTCGCCAGAACTGCCTGGAAGAACGGGTATGGCGGGCGGCCAGCGCATTGCGCAGCAGCGCGCTGCCGGTCTGCGTCAGCGCAGACTGTCGCGCCAGACGCCGCTCATGCGCCAGCAACAGCGGCTCGAGCGCCCCACATGAGAATGGCGGGAGAATGAACGGTGCGCACTGGCCGGTGCTCGCCCTCGGCGCACTGGCGGGCTCATTGACCGGCACCTGCGCAAAATATCCGGACTTGGGCACCGAATGTACCCGCCCCTCGCGCTCCAACAGGCTGTAGGCATACTGCACCGTGGCCAGGGAAACCCGCATGCGCCGGGCCAGGTCGCGCAGCGACGGCAAGCGCGGATCCCCTCCCTCGCGGGCATGGCTGATCAGCGTTTCGAGGTAGCGATAGACCGTCTGATAGGCGAACTCGCGCCGCACGGAACGCCCCATCAACTGGCGACCTTCGCCATCGCTTCGGCACAAGGCAAGGGGGGCGCCAGCAGCCGCAGCCGAACGTCACGCCGTGTCAGCTTCGCGACCAGCCGGGATGCCGTATGCGGCAGCCCCCCCGAATAGATGACGCGCAACTGCGCCAGGCTCAATCCACTGGTACTGATCAGCCAATGTACGACCGCTTCCGGACACGGCTGCCCCTGCAGGGCACGGTGCAGATAGGGCAGTGCAACGCGCATCGCCGGATGGCAGCGCTGCAGGAACGCCAACAAGCCACGGCCCTGCTCGGCGAACGGGGCGTACAACAGGC
Source organism: Pseudomonas sp. RW10S2 (assembly GCF_014268985.1). Lineage (NCBI taxonomy): Bacteria > Pseudomonadati > Pseudomonadota > Gammaproteobacteria > Pseudomonadales > Pseudomonadaceae > Pseudomonas > Pseudomonas sp. RW10S2. The sequence goes on from NZ_JABWRO010000056.1 coordinate 30,892, forward strand.
ACATCAGCTGGCTGTCGTCGATAGCATAGGCCTCCTGAAACAGATGCCTGCCCGTGCCCTTCCCCGACCGGACGGCGTCGCGCCTGCCCAGCAGACATTGATCGCGCAGTCGCTGCAGGTGAGTCAGGTACGCAGGGTCGAAAAACGCAGCCAGCGGCTCTTCGCGCGCTGACGCAGGCATCTCGATACCCAGCATGTGAAACAGCGCGTCCTCCCCTCGGGAGTCATTGATCAGGTCATCGACCGCGATCACCCGCAGGGGCGTCTGGCCCTGGCATGACGGGGCTCTCGCCTCGACGTGCTCCGTAGGCCTGGCAGCCAGTGCTCGCAGGCGCCCCAGCGTTTCGCACAACACTGCGGCGCACTGGTGTATGGCATGGCTTCCGCGCTCGCCGGTCAGACGCATGACGGTACGACTCCAGGCCAGGTAACGTCGCCGCTGCCGCACAGGGATCGCCGTGACCAACGCGCTGGGCATCGCCCCCTGGGACAGGATGCGGCGCAGCGTTTCGGCCAGTTCAAGGTGCAGACGACTGCCTAGCAAGGATTCTGCTCGCCCAGCAGAAAGGTGACCGAACATCAGCAGCGCTTCGCGCTCGTACGATGTGCTGGCAGCCGACGCGGCGCGGCGGCTGAAAGGCTGCAGTTGTTGGCCGCCAGCCAGCAGTAACTCCACACGGGGGTCATCCTGCAGGAACAGCGCACTGAAGGTGCTCTCCAGACCGCCAAGCACCTCTGCTCCCGGTGCGGGCTGGCAAGCGACCACCACTTGCAGGCGAAACGTGTGGGGCGCGCGTAGCGCGATGCTCAGTTGCGCAGCACGCAGAAACGCCAGCAGGCGAGTGTTGCATCGGTCATGCCCGTGTATCACCAACACACGAAAGTCCCCGATGTACTCCACGCCACCTGCCGCCACCAGCAGGCGCTGAATCAGCAATTGAACGCAGGCCCGTTGCGCCTGGGACATATGTTCCAGCAGACGATCCAGTACTTGCTGATATATGTAGTGCATGGCCTGCTCATGGATATTGCTCATATGGTCCACTCCATTCCTTGAGCGCAAAGAAAGCCGGCATTCACCGACGTGAGAAACAGGTCGCGATTCACTTCCAAGATATTTCCCACAAGTTATTAGGAAATTTCCAGGCAACAGTAGGCCGGCACTCACTCAATGCAGAGGCATTTGCAATGCCCCTGCAGGCGCCCTGGGCCGCATCAGCAGCGCCAACACGCTTCATTCAGCCGAGCCACGTCAAGTATCACAGAGCCATTATCGAGGGTTGTCGACTGAATAAAAGATACAGATCCAGGTAAAAAAACCATTCAGGAGAGCGGTATTGATCTACATACAACAAAAGAAAACCCAAGTATGGAATCCTGATCAGAAATGACAAACAAACAGCATTAACGCGACAGCCTTAATTGCGTCGGACCTTAATTAAATTTTTGTAGGAAATATCAGAAAAAAAACCGGGCCCGGGCCCGGTTTTTTT
>NZ_JABWRO010000057.1:0-32097 GCF_014268985.1 Pseudomonas sp. RW10S2
AATCGTTTACAGCTTCGCCAACTCTTCGCGACAGAACTCGACGAACAACTGCGCAGGCTTGGTCAACTGCACACGCTTGAGGTGCGCCGCCGCCAGCCCCGACAGCGCCACCGGCTCGGCGATATCCAGCGTCACCAGGCGCTTGCCATCGTAAGTGAAGGGTGAGTGCGGCCGGGTCACCAGCAGCGAAAAGCCGAACCCCTGCCCTACCATCCCCCGCACCATCTCGATCGATGGCGAGCTGAAGACGATGTTCGGCGTCAGCCCCATCTCGTTGAACAGGCTGACGAAGTAGGTACGGCTCGGCGCGACATCGAGCAGGATCATCGGCTCCGGGCAAAGGTCGCGCAGCGAAACCTGGGCCTGGCTGGCGAAGCGGTGCTTCTCGGGCAGCAGCACATAGGGCTTCTGCGGCGGCATCAGCGGCTCGGCTTCGATGGTGCCGTCCAGGTCGTGGTCGTAGAGAAACGCCAGGTCGAAGGTGCCCGCCGTCAGCCCCTGGATCAGCTCCTGCTGCTCGCCGTCGCGCAGGCGGATATCCACACCGGGATAACGCTCGCGAAAACCTGCGATCAGCCGTGGCAGATAAAGCGGCGCGACAGTCTCGAAGCAACCGATGTCGATCTGCCCGGCCACCGTATCGTTGTCGGCCAGGGCGTTCTGCTCGAACTCGTGGGACATCTGCAGCAGCGCCTTGGTCTTGGCATAGAAGCGCTTGCCACTGGGGGTCAGCGACACGCCCTGGGCGTGGTGACGAATGAACAACTGCACACCGAAGCTCTCTTCCAGGCTCTTGATCGCGGTCGAGATCGACGGCTGGGCGATGTACAGCTGGCGCGAAGCCTCGGCAACACTGCCGGCCTCCACGGTGGTGACGAAGTACTTGAGTTGTCGCAAGGTATAGGAAGCCATGGGCACCTCTGGGGCGCCGTGGGCGGCGCGCGGAATTTTCCTCTCACCTTACCTTAGTGGCTGGCATGCGTGCGGCCAGTGCAGCCTAGGATTTGCCTGGGGGCTGAGCATATTTTTGCTCGCTTGTTGGCCGCCCCCAGGGCAACGGCCCCTCAGAACCCGACCGTCGCCGACAGCAACCACGTGCGTGGGGTCGACAGGGTCAGGCCGGTGGCGGTGCCGTCGGGAACGTTGGCCGAGGCCCAGTAGGTCTTGTCCAGCACGTTCTCGACGCTGGCGCGCAGAGTGACGTCCTTGTCACCGAGCTTGAGCGCGTAGCGCGCGCCCAGGTCATAACGCTGCCAGGCGTCGATCTTCTGCCGGTTGGCGGCATCCAGGTACTGGTTGCCGGTATGGATGACGCGGGCGCTGAGGGTCAGCCCGTCGATGGCCGGCAGGTCCCACTCAACGCCAAGGTTGGCATTGACCACCGGCGCGCCGATGGCCCGGTTGCCATCGTTGCGGCCATTGGCGGTGCGTGTCTGCTCGGCATCGAGGAACATCGCTCCACCCAACACCCGCACCCCGTCCAGTGGCTCGCCGAACAGGCTGATTTCCAGGCCCTGGTTGCGCTGCTGGCCGTCGGCGCTGAGATTGTTCTGGGCATCGGTGAAGTACGACGGTTTCTCGATGCGGAACAGGCTGACCGTGGTGCTGAAGCGCCCCATGTCGTACTTGGCGCCGACCTCCAGTTGCTTGCTGCGGTACGGCGCGAAGACCTTGCCGGCGTTGTTCGCCGTTTCCGGTGCCACCTGGCCCTGGGTCAGGCCCTCCATGTAGTTGAAGTACAGCGACAGCTGCTCGGTGGTGCGCCACACCAGGCCCATGGCCGGCGAGGTGGCGCGCTCGTCGTAGCGCTGGTCGGGCTCCCCGGGCTCGGAGCTGTCGACCTCGACACGCTGCAGGCGCGCGCCGAGGGTGAGCAGCACAGTGTCGTCAGCGAAACTCAGGGTGTCGGCCAGGGCCAGGCTCGACAGCACGGTGTTGGTGTGGGTCGGGTTGTCGTCGGACAACGGCGCGCCCGGTGCGGGCAAGGTCACCGGGTCGAACAGGTTGCTGACGCCGTTGGCGTAGCGTGCACCGCTGTTGTCGAAGGTCAGGTCGAAGCGATTGAGGCTGATATTGAGGGTATGGCCGACCGCGCCGGTGTTGAACCAGCCGCGCACGCCGACCGTGCCGGTCACCACGTCTTCCTCGCGCTGGAAGGCGCGCGGGCTGACGGTGAAGCGCCCGGCATCGTTGACCACCTGCACGGCGTGGCGCATGAAGTCGTAGTCGCCCTTGCGCGCCCCCAGGGCGCCCAGCAGCATCCAGTTGTCGCTCAGGTCGTACTCGCCGCGCACGGCGCCGAAGGTATCCTTGGCCCGCGAGTAGCTCCAGGGCTGGGCGAAATTGTGATGAATGTCCTTGGCATCCGGCACCTTGAGCCCTGCGGCAAGGCCGACACGCTCCATCGGCGCATCCACGTCACGCGCCTGATGGCCGATATCCAGCGACAGGCGGGTACGCTCGCCTTTCATGTCCAGGCCCAGCACCGTCGCCTCGCGGTCCATGTGCTGGTGATCCCACTCGGTGTCGCCGGCCTGGCGCACCGCGTTCAGGCGCACGCCAAAACGTTGCTCGTCACCAAAGCGCCGACCGATGTCCAGATGACCGCCCCCCTGTCCCGCCGAGGCGTACAACGCGGTGAACTCGGTCAGCGGTGTCTGGCCAGCGCGCTTGGGCTCGATGTTGACCCCGCCGCCAATGCTGCCATTGGGCGCCAGGCCGCCCAGCAGCGCGCCCGGCCCCTTGAGGATATCGACCCGCTCGACCATCTCCATGTCGATCGAATAGGTCGGCAGTACGCCATACAACCCACCGTAGGCCACATCGCTGTTGTACAGGCTGAAACCGCGCACGGAGAACTGCTCGAAGCGTCCACCTGCGGGGTTGGTGCTGCGCACCGAGGGATCGTTGGCGACGACATCGGCAAGGGTGCGGGCCTGCTGGTTCTGCAATATCTCGCGGGTGTAGGAGGTCATGCTCAGGGGCGTTTCCATGTAGTCGCGCTCGCCCAGCATGCCGAGGCTGCCGCGTCGCGACACCTGGCCGCCGGCGTAGGCGTCGCCTGCCAGCGCAGCGCCCTGGCCATGGACATTGGTGTCGGGCAGCACATGCGCGCCCTCGACCGGCGCGGCCTGGCGCACCAGGGTGAAGCTACCGGGCCCTGCCGAGACCAGTATCAGGCCCGAGCCCTGCAGCAAGGCGGCGAAGCCCTCCTCCACCCCGTATTCGCCCGCAAGCCCCAGGCTGCTGCGCCCGGCGACCAACGCCGGGTCCACCGACAAACTGACCCCAGCCTGGCCAGCAAAGCGTGTCAGCACCGCGCCAAGGCTGCCGCCCGGCACCTGGTAGCTGCGCCGCGCTTCATCGGCCCAACCTGGCGCGGGCAGCCCCAGCGCAAGCAGCAGGCCAGCGCGCATCAGGTGCAGGGATAGAGGACGAAGCAAAGGGGTGCGGGACATCCGGAACGCTCTCAGGTCAGGGGTGGATACCCTTGATGACAAGCGGGCGCAAAAAAAGGGACAGGCTTCAGGCAATTTTCTTGCGAGGGGTCAGCGACACCCAGTAGCGGGTGCGGTAATGCACCTGAAGCGGCAGGCTCGCCGCCAGCAGGGCGAGAATGCGGTCGGTGTCGTCGAGCTGGAAGGTGCCGGTCACCGCCAACTGCTCCAGCGCCGGGTCCCAACGCAGCAGCCCGGGGCGGTAGCGATCCAGTTCACGCAGCAGATCGCCCAGGGGCTGGTCGTCGACGATCAACAACCCCTGCTGCCAACCCGGCAGTTGGGCGTCGAACGGCTGGCTGGCTGTCACCCCAGAGGCGCTCAGCATCGCCCGCTGCCCGGCCTCCAGGCGAACCGTCGGCCCGGCCAGCGGTTGCAGGCTGACCTGGCCACGTGTCACCGACACCACACAGCCCTGCGCACGCTCACGCACGCAGAAACTGGCCCCATGCACCCGCACCAGACCGTCGCGGGTCTGCACCTGCAGCGGGCCCACGGTGTCGAGGGCAATTTCGCCCTGCACCAGTTGCAGCCTGTGGCGACCTTCGGCGAAGTCCAGATTGACCGCAGTGCCGGTGTTGAGCTGCAACCGGCTGCCATCGGGCAGGGTCAAGCCGCGGCGCTCGCCCGTGGCGGTACGCAGGTCGGCACGCCAGTCGTCCAGCGGCAACTGCCGATAACCCAGCCAGGCCAGCGGTGCCAGTGCGCCGAAGCCCAGCACTTGCCCCAGCAGGCGGCGGCGATCCGGATCGGGACGGTCCAGGCAAGCCACCGCCAGTGGCGCCGGGACCTGGGCGAAGCGCTGACGCAGACCCTCGGCCTTCTGCCACAAGGCTTCATGGGCGGCACTGCGGGCTCGCCAGCGTTGCAGTGCAGCAGCCTGCTCCGTGTCGAGCTGGCCGGCATCCTGCAAGGCCAGCCACTGCGCCGCCTCACGGGCCAACTGGCGTGCACCGGCATCCACCGGGGTGCTCACAGGTCCACCAGCAGGCAGTGTTCGTATGCCTTGGCCATATAGCGTTTCACCGTTCGCTCTGACACCTCCAGGCGCCCGGCGATGCTGGCGTAGTCCAGCCCTTCTAGCTGCGACCAGAGAAAGGCCCGGCGTACCACGGCAGGCAGGCCATCGAGCAGGTCATCCAGGGCCTGCAAGGTTTCCAGCAGCAACCAGCGCTGCTCCGGCGACGGCGCCAGCGCCTCGGGCAGGTTGGCGAGGGCATCCAGATAGGCCTGTTCGAGGCTGCGCCGCTTATAGTGGTTGACCAGCAACCGGCGCCCGACCGTCAGCAGGTAGGCCCGTGGCTCGCGCAGGCTCGGCACGGCGTTGCCCTGCTGCGCCGCGAGCACCCGCAGGAAGGTGTCCTGGGTCAGGTCCGCCGCAGTCCAGGCATCGCCCAGGCGCCGGTGCAACCAACCTTGCAGCCAACTGCGATGGTCGCGATAGAGGGTGTTGAAACTGGGTTCGGCTGCCGCGGCGGGGTCGGACATTCGGAGGCACGCTGAAGGAGGATGAGATACGAATGCGAGTGATTCTAATTATTTCTCATCCGCTCGCCAAGGTGCCCTGCTGTCATCCGCCCGCGAAGCGGCGGCTACGGCCACCGGCAAAATCCAATTAAACCCTCACCCACCTCCCCCTTCTAAACAGGTTGTGCCCACGGCACACCCTGCAATCAACACCACCTCGGAGGGGGACCCGATGGACGAACGATTTCTGCAGTTGCTGACCACCACCACGGTATTCGGCATCTCCATCCTCAACCTGCTGCTGGCACTGACGGTGACGGTGATCACCTTCCTGGTGACGCGCTGGGCGCTGAGTTTCCTCAAGCGCCGTGCCCGCCAGTGGTCCAGCCATGACGGGCAGCTCAGCAGGCTCATCACCCAGGTACTCGAAGGCACCAGCAACTTCCTGCTGATGCTCGCCTCGCTGCTGGTCGGCCTTGGCGTGCTGGACCTGCCGGAACGCTGGCTGGACCGGGTCGGCAGCCTGTGGTTCGTGGTCGCTGCGTTGCAGATCGGCCTGTGGGCCAACCGCGCCATCGCCCTCGGCCTGACCCGCTACTTCGCCCGCCACGACACCGGCAATGCCTACCGCGGCAGCGCGTTGGCGACCCTGTCGGGCTGGGGCGCGCGGGTGCTGTTGTGGTCGGTGGTGCTGCTGGCGATGCTGTCGAACCTGGGCGTGAACATCACCGCCTTCGTCGCCAGCCTTGGCGTTGGCGGCATCGCCGTGGCGCTGGCGGTGCAGAATGTGCTGGGCGACCTGTTCGCCTCGCTGTCGATTGCCGTCGACAAACCGTTCGAGGTCGGCGACTTCATCGTCATCGGCTCGCTCGCTGGCACCGTGGAGAACATCGGCCTGAAGACCACGCGCATCCGCAGCCTCGGCGGCGAACAGATCGTCATGGCCAACGCCGGTATGATCAGCAGCACCATCCAGAACTACAAGCGCCTGCAGGAACGGCGCATCGTCTTCGAGTTCGGCCTGTCGTACGACACGCCCACCGAGGCGGTGAAGAAGGCCCCGGCGATCGTCGAGGAGTCGATCAAGGCCCAGGGCCAGGTGCGCTTCGACCGCGCCCACCTGCGCGGCTTCGGCAAGGAGGCGTTGGAGTTCGAAGCGGTCTACATCGTGCTCGACCCGGGCTACAACCTGTACATGGACATCCAGCAGGCGATCAACTTCCAGTTGCTCGAACGCTTCTCCAAGGTCGGCGCCAAGTTTGCCGTCGGCGCGCGCTCGATCAAGGTGACAGGCTTGCCGGAGGCTTCGAACCAGCTTACTCATGTCAGGGGACGGGACTCGCAGGGGAACTGAACGCCGCCCCCGGCGCTACAGCCGCACCCCGCACATCCCGGCAATGATCGCCAGCGCAATGTCCGCGCAGGCGATCACGCCACTGCGCCAGATCAGACGCACTGCCCGAGCCTGTAAACCGTGCGCCTGCATCACCATGCGCAGCCCCAGCAGCAGGTGCAGCAGTACCAGGAACACACCCAGGGCGTAGTGCGGCACCAGGCGGATGTTCCAGGGATCGAGCAGCACGCGCGCGCTCCAACGCCAGGCCAGATGCAGGCCGCTGACCACCTGGAAGACGAATGCCAGTACCAGCAGCGGTTCAATGAAGCCCGCCCGGTAAAGGGTACGGCCAAGGTCCATGACCTGAGCGTGCAGCTCGGGCCCGACCAGCCCGGTCAGATGATTGGCCAGGTGGAACAGCACGTACAGGCACAGAATCGCACCACCCACACCGTGGGCCACGCGCCAGCACACCAGCACCGCCATCAGTGGTACGGCCAGCGTGCTGCGGTTGCCCAGACGTTCGAGCAGCATCGCTCCAGCTGGCGTCGCTTATAGCCGGGCCTGCTTAGTTGGCTCCAGCTTGGGCGACTGCTGCAACAATCCTCGTGGCAACTGGAAACCTTTGAAAGGCTCTTGCGTTATAGGGTTGAAGGCCTTCTCCGCGTTGAGTCGATAGCGCATCACGCCGTCACCGGTCCGGAAGCTCAAGTCCACGCTGGTCGCGGTGCGTCCATTGAGCGAGCCACGGCTGAGCAAGCGGAACATCGACCAAGGCCCGCGGTACTCCAAGCTGCTACTGTTGCCGCTCTGCCTGAGCAAGGTCAGGTTGCTACGCACGTGCTGCCCCAGAGTATTAGGCCAGACGATACCGGTGATCTGGCGCGGACCATGGGTGTAGGAAATCAGCTGGCCATCGAGGTCCAGCAGACTGGTACGCTGGTTAGCGCTGAGCCCCAGCGGCTCGATGCTGAACTGCACGCTCAGGTTGCCACGCTGATCGAAGAAGGTTTCGCGGATGCGATCTGCTCGCTCCAACTGTTCGATCACATCGCTGCGAATCAACGACCGCCCTTGCTGGCCAGCCTGCAGGGCTTCGAGATTGTCCTTCAGGAAAACACGCAGGTACTGATCGTTGAACTGCTGCAGCCGTCCCTTCGGCCCGAAGAAGGCTTCAAAGTCGTCCAGCGAAGCATCGGGTGCCCGCACCACGAAGGGGTAACGCCCAGCCAGGCGCTGCTGGAAGAAGCTGTACACCTCGGCATCCCAGCGCCGCTCCAGTTCGCGCAGGGCTTCGATGTTGAGCACTTGTGCCGTTTGATCGGCCACTTTTCTAACCTGGTGGTTGATTGGCTCTGGCAAGCCGGTGGCTACGCGTTGCAAGGTGCCGATCGGATCGGGCCCTGTCATCGAGAAGCGCTGAAGTACTGCCTGGAGTGCTGCTTTGCCTCTGTCCGGACTGTCCTGCACTGCCTTGGCGTAATCATGAACAGCGGCAATGGCAGCAAGGGTTTCATCGTAATAGCTGGGCTTTTCACCCGTTGCCTGCAACATCGCGCTCAGCCCGGCAAAGGCACGCTGAATAGCCCACGCCTGTTGTTGCTCGGACTTGCGGGTTGTCGGTCGTAAGGCCTCAGCCTGCGCAACTGCATCTGCCTCCACAGCAGATGACAGCGAAGTATTGACCCTCACCGTATCCAATAGCCGATGCAGCGGTGCGGCAGGGCCGGTGAACTGCTGAAGCACCTCAATCCCATGATCCAGATCGCGGAAGTCGGCCACCGAGAAAGCATTCAAGGCACGCCGCCAACTGTCGATGAAATCGGCGCTGTACAAATTGCGCAGCCGTTCACCCAGCGCCTCTCGGTCTGCATCCGAGTAGTCGAGCTGGCCGCGCTCGCCCAGTGCCCACTCGTCGACCATGGCCATTTCGGCGAACCGTTGGCTACGCGGCTCGAAGTATTCTCTGAAGCCCTTGGCCGTAAGCATGGGTGCTACCAACACACTTTCACCATGCCTGGCACCGACAGACGACTGATACACCACGTCGAAGGTCGGCCCGACCTGATGACGCAGGTCCAGGCCTGTAGGCAACTGCTCCCCCGCCTGCTGCTTGAGGCTCGCATAGACCCGCTCTGGCAGCGGCGCCTTGCGTAAAATCTGCTGCACCTCGGCGATTCGCTGGTTGTATTGCGGCAGTTCGGTATCGGCATACGCCATCGCGTACTTCAGATGCCGCATGAGGTCGCGTTGCAGTTGGCCCTGGCCAGGAAATTTTTGCTGCCACTGGCGAGCCATCCACTCCTCGACCCATTCGGATCGGCGGTTCTGGCGATCCTCCAGCATCCGGTATATCCGCAGGGCAGCCATCTGCTGTTCACTACCTGGCGGGGCCGCATCCATGGCATCGACTACCCCACTGGCCAAGGCCGGCAGGAAGCGTTTCGAGAGCAAACTAAGGTAGGCATCATCGACACGCGGACCGATGGCACGCCCCTGATACAAACCTAAATCAGCCACACCCGGCCATGCGCCACGGTAGTCGCCAAATACCGACACCGCGTCGCGGATCTGATCCAGCGGCTCCAGCAGGTTGCGCCCGGTCGGGTCGAGTCGCTGGTCCACTTCGTGATGACTGTACTCCCGACTTTTGGCGAGCACGTTGGCGGCCTTGGCACCATTGATATCGAAGTAGCGTTGCCAACTGGCGATGGCGACAAGAAAAGCCAGTGCGCCCACACCAGTGCCAACCCAGAGCAACTGCCGCTTGCTACGCGCCACTCTGATGTTGTCCCCGGCAAGCCCGGCTTCCTGATAGATGACGCGCCTGAAGGCATGCTGGATGAAGTAGACCAGAGCCTTGCCTTGGACCTTACCCTCGCGCAGCGGAAGTTTTGTCTTGTAGGGCTGGGCAGCCTCGCGAACGAATGCATTGAGCATGTCGCCTTGCTGCACTACCGACGACCAGTACACACCACGCACCAGCGCAGGCGTGGTGAAACGGTCACTTGCCAGTGCTTCTTGCAGGAATCTCAGTAGTATCGGGCGCAGCCCAACCAGCTGGGCATGCAATGAGAAGAGACGCGCCCGCAGTGATGCATCGCCCAATGTATCGAGTCGGTCCAGCACCTGCTCAAACAACTGGCTGGTCAACCGATCGTAGTGATCGCCATACTCGTCCAGCCAGGCGTCGAACGTTCCAATCGCATCCAGCTTGAAGGTGAAGCCCAGCATCTTTTCCCGCGCCGCAGCGGGAAGCCCGGCGTAAAGCTGATCGAAACCATCCAGTAGATCGAACTTGCTCAGTACCACATACAGCGGCAGGCGTGAGCCCAGTTGGCTGCTCACCTCGTACAGCCGCGCGCGCAAGACATGCGCCAGCGCGACACGTTGCTCAGGTGTGCCGTGCAACAGTGCAGGCAGATCGACAACCAGCAGCACACCGTTGAGGGGTCTCTGGCTTCGGTTGCGCAGCAGCCAGTCCAGTAGGTGCTGCCACAATCTGGCCGAAGTGGTGGGAGGTACTGGCACTGCGTCTGCTTCCTCGGCAGGCGAAGCGACCCCAGCCCCCTGGCTGATAAAAGCGCCTGGCGGATCGATGATCACCGCATCGTTGCTGATCCACCAACCGATCGGATAGGTCAGTGCTTGCACTGGTCGGCCACGCGCCCGTGCCTTGTCGATGCGAGTCAGAGAGAAACTTTGTTCGGTACGGTCGAGGAAGTTGGTCTTGCCTGCATGCTGGTCGCCCACTACCAGATACCAGGGCAGTCGGTACAACGCTCGTCGCCCACCGGCATTGTGTAGAAATCGCGAAAGCCCTTGGTCCAATGCCTTCTCTTGCGCTTGAACGAACGGCAACGTTTGATCCAGTTCGGCGGCTGCTGCCTGATTGCGCTCTGCCTGCAGATGGCGAAAACGCCTGCGCAACACCACGAGCCAGCACACCAGGGGTATCAGCACAAGCACCAGGCTTGCCAGCCCTCGATGGGCAATGCTGGCCAACGGTCGCTGCTCGCGCCACGTCCATTGCGGACCGAGCCACCAGATGGCAACGAGCATCAGCACAGCAGCCAGCACGAGCAGCAGCGGCATCGCCAGGCCAATGCGCGTCACCAGCGGCAAGCCCCTGCGTTTGAGTTGCTTCCATAATTGCTTCATCAAGATTCCTGCTCCTTGCTCCGTTCAACCAGCAACTGGGGGGCGGCATATTGCTGAAGCCGCTGAAAGACCTCCGGCTCCCAGGCGCTGGCAGTGGTGTGCTGCATCGTCCGGGCAACGCTCGCGCACAGGTCCTGCGCCAGCCAGGACACCCCCCGCGCAGCCAGCAAGTCAGCAGCGATCACCGTGGTATGGCAGCGCTCCCGAGGCGTTCGCAGATCGGCCTGCATCCCTTGCAGCCTGAGCAGAACCGGTTCGACGCCACCGACTTCCAGTTGGCCGGTCAACTCTTCACGCAAGCTTGCAAACTCCTGAGCGCCTGCCCCCTGATCGGATTGCCCTTGGGATCCCTTGAGCCAGGCCAGGCATTGGTCATCCACGAATACCCGGCCGTCGCTGAAACACAATTGCTGCAACGCTGGCATGCGCAGCACAAACCGCGCGGTGGCAGCGCGAATGGCCTCGGCCACTTCGCCCATCGCCAACCGGGTTGCGGCGGCCGCCGCGAGGAAACTGCCGCGAATCCAGTAAGGGCAAGCCGTCACACTTTTCTCGATCCGCTGCAGCAATGCCGCATCAACCGTCGTGCCCGCGATGGCCTCTTCATAGTCACCGGCAATATCCTGCGGAACCGCCATCAGCTCCGTTCGATTGTCCTGCCTGGTCTGCGGCGCGGCCTGAATATGTGCCCACAGGCCGAAGCGGCGTAGCTGGTAGCCGGTAGGGTCGTAGGGGTCCTGCTGATTGATGAGCTCGGCCATGCTCAGTACGGCACGCCGCGTTTCTCGCTCGTTGCCCAGCGACACGCGTGGCGTTGGCTTGGCAATGACTTGCGCCAGAGATTCAGGTTTGATGTTGGGTGCAGCAGCCGTAGGCGAAGACTCGCCAGCGCCGCTGGCAAGTTCCAGGTGTTTGCCCAACACGTGCTCGAGCTCGCCCAGTGCCGCGGAATCCAACTGTGCGGCATCCTGTTGCTGTTGCAGACGCTTCAAGCCGTCCTCAGCCAGGGCGGCATGAGAGGCGTTGTAGGTGAAGCGGTCTAGTCGCGGCAGCGCCTCGATCAAGCGGGTGACCACGATGGTGACCAGCTTGCTCTTGCCCAGATAGCCCTTGGGGCCCGGTTTTGGATGAGCGGTTTCCCAATAGCGTTCAACCACACCCGCCAACAGCTCCAAGGTAAATCCCCAGCGCTGCCAGCAATCGGCGCGCAGCCATGCCGCGCTCAGGTGGGTAACGATTCGCAAATGCTTGCACTGCTGGGCCAAGTACTGCCGGGAAGCCTCTTCGATGTAGGTCCAGTCGATCGAGGTCTCCTGCAACCCTCCCAGCTTGACCATCTCCTGGTCAATGGCCTGGTATGTCTCATCCTCCACATCGAACAGGCCAGCCGGTGCCTGTGGGTCGATCGGCGCAAGCAGCCGGGCGATTTCTTCAGCCGAAACCTGTGCTACCAGCGACATGTCTTGCGCGCCTCATCGATGAGTGGGTCAAGCCCCTGGGCATCAAAGATCAAGCCATCGATGGCCGGGTTGTCGCTCTGGACGTGAATGCGGTGGGCGCCGATCAGTTGCTTGATCTGCTCGATCCCCGGCAAACCTCGACCAGCGTCGAGGACCTGACCGTTTTCCATTACCTGCCATGGTGTCGCGTTGGTATTGCGGCGTTCGCCCAGCAACTGCACCGTCACCCGGCCTACATCGAGCGGGCGTCCAACGACCAACTGCAACCTGGAGATGTTCTGCACACAGCTGATGACCAAGTATGGGGACGGCGTTGCCGATGCGATGGCGGGTGCGGATATCAGCAACCCCTCCCCTTCAGCGCTGAGGCGAAACGTCAGGTCCTCTGGCGGCCGACTCGCTTCATGAGCCAACACGCGGCGCACGGTGGGTGAGTCCTGCTCCGGCGCGGACCACCTCAGCGGCTCAACGCGAGCCGGTGTTCCTGCGGACTTGTCGAAACATGCCAGGCGCTCAAGATTGGACACGATCCTTGGGCAATCTCGATCAGCGTATGCAGGCATCGGCATACAACTGAGTAGCAGAGAAATCCCTACGCCGTATGTATTGCGCACAATCACTGACAATAACTTCCTGTTCTAAATCTGCACTTACCCGAGACCAGACCTGCGCATCGCTTAATTCCAGTCGCATCTTAAAACTGGCGAAAGCGTAGGCCATAAGCGAGAAAAACAACAAACAAATATTTAGTTACAAATTCCCGCTCGACCAATTAACACCACTCAATGCAAGGTTTTTAATGATGAAGTTACCGCTAACTATCAAAGTGAAAATTCGCCCCACACTTAGAGAACTTTCCTACAAGTAAGTTTGCAAAGCTCACGCATCACGGAAACTTCCTACAGACCAAGGATAGATTTTATGGCTAAGAATATTGGCTCAGTCGCGCCCAAGGAACGCATAAACATCAAATATGTTCCGGCCACTGGAGATGAACAAGCCGAAATAGAGCTTCCCCACAAGATGCTGGTCATGGGCGATTTCGGCCTGAATGACAACCGTGCGCTGGAAGATCGTCCTGTCATGCGCATCGATAAACACACATTCAACAACGTACTGAATGACGCGGACGTAAGCCTGGGCATGTCCGTGCCCTCCATGCTCAACGCGGCTCCAGGCACAGAGCTTGCCGTGCAGTTGCAATTCCGGTCGATCAACGACTTCGGGCCAGACCGGATCGCCCGTCAGGTACCGGAGCTGAACAAGCTGCTGGAGCTGCGCGAAGCCTTGGTTGCCCTCAAAGGGCCGTTGGGCAATGTGCCTGCGTTTCGCAAGCAACTGCAGCATCTGTTGAGCAACGAGCACGCCCGAAAACAACTCGCCGAAGAACTGGACCTGGTGCTCGAAGCGCCAAAAGAAGACTGAGACAGCGGAGCGTCCCATGCCTAAGCAAAACAGCACTACCGTGGCCGTTGAAACAACTGTCGACACATTGGGCACAGCCAGCTTGCTCGACCAGATCATGGCAGAAACCAAATTGGTGCCTGCACAAGAGGGTTATCAGGTCGCCAGGCAGGGCGTCTCGGCCTTTATCGCCGAAATACTTAAAAGTGATGACCCAGATCAATTAATCAACAAACACCGCGTCGATCAGATGATCGCCGAAGTGGATCGGGTGCTCAGCAAACAGATGGATGCGATCCTGCACCAGCCTGAGTTCCAGCAGCTCGAATCCTCGTGGCGCAGCCTCAAACTTCTGGTCGATCGCACTGACTTCCGCGAAAACATCAAGCTTGAAGTCCTGCATGTCAGCAAGGAAGACTTGCTCGATGATTTCGAGAATGCTGCCGATATCACCTGCAGTGGAATGTACAAACACGTTTACACGGCAGGCTACGGTCAGTTTGGCGGCGAGCCGGTTGCAGCCATGGTGGGCAACTACAACTTCGGCCCCTCTTCCCCCGATATCAAACTACTGAGTTACATGGCCTCCGTCGGTGCGATGTCTCACGCCCCTTTCCTCGCCGCGCCGTCCCCCGAGTTCTTCAATCTGAGCAGCTTCGAAGAGCTGCCCAACCTGAAAGAGATCAAGGACATTTTCGCCGGCCCACGTCATGCCAAGTGGCGTGCATTCCGTGAAAGTGAGGACTCCCGGCACGCGGCCTTGACCGGCCCGCGGTTCATGCTGCGCTCGGCCTATCACCCCCAAGAAAATCCCGTCCAGAGCTATCACTACTACGAGGACATCGACGGAAAACACGACAACTACCTGTGGGGTAACTCTGCCTTCCTGCTGGCCAGTTGCATCAACGACAGCTTTGCCCGCTACCGTTGGTGCCCGAACATCATCGGTCCGCAGTCCGGTGGCGCCGTCGAGGACCTGCCGGTGCACCTGTACGAGTCCCTCGGCCAGCTGCAGGCCAAGATCCCGACCGAAGTGCTGATTTCCGACCGCAAGGAGTTCGAGCTGGCCGAAGAGGGTTTCATCGCTCTGACCATGCGCAAGGACAGCGACAACGCCGCGTTCTTCTCCGCCAACTCGGTACAAAAACCGAAAAACTTCCCCAAGACCCCGGAAGGGCTGCAAGCGCAGACCAACTACAAGCTCGGCACCCAACTGCCCTACCTGTTCATCGTCAACCGCCTGGCCCACTACATCAAGGTGCTGCAGCGCGAACAGATCGGCAGCTGGAAGGAGCGCCGTGACCTTGAGTCCGAGCTCAACAAATGGATCAAGCAATACGTCGCAGACCAGGAAAACCCCTCTGCCGATGTGCGCAGCCGCCGGCCATTGCGTGCCGCCAGAGTCGAGGTATCGGACGTTGCCGGCGATCCAGGCTGGTACCAGGTGTCGCTCGCCGTACGCCCGCACTTCAAGTACATGGGCGCGAACTTCGAAATCTCCCTGGTTGGACGGCTCGATACGCAATGAGTGGATTTTTCGATCGCTTGACGGTGGATCAGTCCGTCTGCCGGGAGCCGTCCCGGCAAGAAAACGCCAGCCAAAAGTTCGCCGCCATCAAGCGTCACCTCGAAACCTTGCTCAACGCTCGCCAGGGTTGCTCGCAGAGCAGCCCCGAGCTGGGCTTGCGTGACTTCAATGGACACGACGCAAGCAGTGGCGACCTATTGCAGCAAGTGAGCGCGGACATCCGCCGCACCATCCTGCGCTTCGAGCCCCGCGTGCATGTGCGTTCGCTCAAGGCAGTGCCCGATTGCCACGCGCCGCTGGAGCTGCATTTCAGGTTGGACTGCCACGTGCAGGTCAACAACCACACAGAGCAGTTGCAACTGGAGCTGCTGGTCAACGGCCATAACCGCCACACCCGAGTGAGGTGACGCATGTCGCTCAAGGACAGATTCAGCGAAGAGTTGCGTTACCTCCATGAGCTGGGGAACGACTTCGCCGAAGACAACCCACAACTTGCACGATTGCTCGGCAAGGGTGGCAGCGACCCGGATGTCGAACGGTTGATGGAGGCTTTCGCTTTCCTCACCGCCAAGCTGCGGCTCAAGCTGGAAGACGACCTCCCTGAGCTGACGCACCCCATGCTGCAACTGCTGTGGCCCAACTACCTGCGGCCGCTGCCGAGCGCCACGATCATCCAGTTCACGCCACGCAAGCAGGCACTCAGTCAATCCCAGCGTATCCCGAGGGGCTCGCGGTTGTTTTCCAAACCTGTGGATGGGGTGCCCTGCGAATTTCGCACCTGCACCGAGGTGGACATCCACCCGTTCGCGATCGAACAGGTACACGCTACCCAGACACTCGACAGCTCGGTGGTTCGGCTCGACCTGCGAACCTTGGCAGAGCGGCCGTTGAATACGATGAGCTGCCACAGCCTGGACTTTCACCTGAGCGGTGACACCCAGACCGCCCGCACCCTGTATCTCTGGATCGCTCAGTACCTCAAACATGTCAGTGTGATGATCAATGGTGAAGTTCGTCGACTACCCGCCAGTAGCCTCGCTTTCCCAGGCTTCAGGCCAGACGAGGCTTTACTGCCCTACCCGCAGAACGTCTTCGACGGCTACCGAATCCTCCAGGAATACTTCGTTTTCCCTGAGCGCTTCCATTTCTTCACGTTAACGGGGCTGGAGAAGATCTGGCCTGATCAAGCTGCGCAGCAAGTGGGCCTTGAATTTCACTTCTCCCGCCAGTTACCTGACTCACTGCGTGTCGCAGAAGCAGACTTCAGCCTGTGCTGTACCCCTGCGGTGAATTTGTTCGCACACAGCGCCGAGCCAATCGACCTGTCCAATGAGGCTGCCCAGGTCGAGCTCACTCCCAGGGGGGACGCGCGGCATGCCTATGAGATCTTCAGTGTGGACCAGGTAATCAGCACCCGCACGACAACCGACGGTAGTGCCGGCGAACACCTGCGGACCTTCCGCCCTTTCGAATCGTTCGCTCATGAGATCGAGCATGTTCAAGGGCGCAAGGCGCTGTACTACCGCTACACGCTCGAAGAGTCCCTGCGCGGTGATGGGGTCACGCACCGCATTGCCTTTGTGCGCGCGGACGCCAACGCCTACATCGGTGAGCTGGAAACCGCGTCCATCGACCTGACTTGTAGCAATCGCGACCTACCGCTGGCACTGGCGATCGATGACATCAACGTGATATCCGAGGTGACGCCACCGCTTGCCAGCTACAGCAACATCTGTGCCCCAACCCGCCCGTATCGACCGGTGTTGGACGGCCAGTTGCAGTGGGCCCTGATCTCCAACATGTCACTGAACTACCTGTCGTTGCTTTCGGCTGAACCGCTCAAGGCGGTCATTCGCGCCTACGACTTCGCGGCGCTGCACGATATCCAGCAGACACGCACCACCCGCAAACGCCTCGATGGCATCAGGGATGTTCAAACAGAGCCATTGGACTGGCTGATCAAGGGACAGCCCGTTCGTGGCCTGCGCACACGACTGAAGCTGGATCAGGCGGCGTTCCTCTGCGAGGGCGACCTCTACCTGTTCGGTTGCGTGCTCGCACACTTCTTCGCCCTCTACGCCAGCATCAATTCCTTCCATCAACTGGAAGTGATCAACATCACCAATACCGAGCACTACACATGGCCAATCCAGACCGGCAAGCAACCGCTGATCTAGCCGACACGTTGCTCGCCGAGGCACACCAGTACAACTTCTTCCAGTTGCTGGAGCGCCTGCACGGCTTGCACGGTGATGATCTGGAACCGCGTTGGCCAGACAAAGCCACACGTCTACGCGTGCGGCTTGCCTGCGACCCGCGGCTGACCTTTCCTGTTTCGGACGTATACAAAGCCGAGCGCATGCCTGCGGCGCAAGACCGCTACCGCGTCTGCACCACATTCATGGGCCTGCATGGTACGGACTCCCCCTTGCCGTCCTACTACCTGGAGCAGGTGGCGTATGAGCATGCGCAGGGTATCGGTGTGCGCCCGGCCTTCTTCGACTTCTTCAATCATTACCTGCTCAGCCTGTTACACCGCATCTGGCGCAAGTACCGCTACTACATTCGTTTCCAGCCGGGTGCTACCGACGGCTTCTCGCAGTACATCTTTGCCCTGCTCGGGTTGAATGATAAACAGCTGCGCGGCGACACAGCACTGCCCTGGAGTCGGCTGCTCAGCTTCGCCGGCGTCATCGCCAGCCGCAGCCGTGCGCCCGGCACAGTCGCCGGCATCATCGCCCACTGCTTCGACCTCAAGCAGGTGCAGATCCGCGAGTTCGAAACCCGCTTGGTCCCCACCACGACCCAGCAACTGGTAAGCCTAGGCCGCAGCAATGGCCAGTTGGGCAGTTCGTTCATGGTCGGCAGCCGCACGCGAACCCGCAGCAGCAAGTTCACCATCGTGATCAGTGAGCTCGACCAGAATCAGTTGCGCAACCTGTTGCCCAGCGGCATCAACTTCAATCGCCTGCGTGCACTGATCGACTTCCTGCTGCGCGATGGCCTGGCCTACGACCTGGAGCTGCGTCTCAAGCAGAACGCCCTATCGCCCTTTTGCCTGCACGCCAGCCAAGGCGCCTACCTGGGCTGGACCAGTTTCGTCGATGACCGCCACGGCCAGATCACCCCGGTTGTGCGGTTTCGGGGGCGCTCATGAGCACCTTGACCTTGAGCATCACCAACCTTGAACAGTTGCAGCACGACGTAACGGCACGACATCAGTTCGATCGCATCGGTGGCACCATCGGCAGCGCAGGGGCTACCTGGCGGATCAATGATCGTGAGGGGAACGTTGCGCCGGTCCACTGCGAGATTCGCTGGATCGAAGGCAGCTTCTGTGTCATCGATCACTGCCAGCGCACTTACCTGAACGACAGTCTCGACTGCGTGGGGGCGCTCACCGCCCGACGCCTGCTCGAAGGTGACCAACTGCGCATCGGCGCTTACCGGCTGCAGATTCAGCTTTCACAAGCGGATGTGCGCTCGCTGGAAGACCTGTTCAGCCTTGACCAGAGAACCTTTGATCAATGGCTAATCGATATACCCGCCCAGACCTGGCAATCGGCTTGTGCCACCCGCGAGGCCGTCGTTGAAATCTGCTCGGTCTTCGAACCAGGGGTTGGCAGCGATCCCTTGGCGGCGCTGGATACTGAGACAGGACCTGCGCAGCAGCCCCCCCTGGAAAGCCTGATTGCAGGAGAACGCCCATGATCCGTTACCCATTCGCAGCCGCTCTGCTGACGGCGCTGTTCGGGCTCTGCGGCTGCACTTCTCTGAGCAAGATCGGCCAGATCATCGTGGACCCCTCGGTGCCCGTCGGACCGCCCAAGGAACACCCGACCCAAGTCGCGTTCAGCATCAACGCCAGCCCGACGCTCAACGGCAACGCTCACAGCGTCGAAGTATCCGTCGAGCAGCCTGGCGCCCTGGAAGCGAGCCCCTACGCCGTCAGTTTGAGCGCTGGTGACCCGTACGCCTTGACCGAGAAAGTCGGGACCTTGCTCGAATATCTCCAGCAACAGTTCCCCGCCATGTCGCCAGTCACGATGCCAGTGGACGAGGACGACGACCTGCTGCGATCGCCCATGGAAGAAAGCACTCCTGGCAGCTACGACGACCCGGCCGTGGTCCTGACCTTACCCCACACCACGACCGTGGCCGCCGAGCCTGTCGCTACGCCCATGGCGATCAAGATCCTGCAACTGCGTGACGACTCGCTACTGCGCAACAGCGTTTACGAACTGCTGGACAAGGACCCGCCCAAGGCGTTGCGCAGCACCTACATCCGCGATGACGACTACCTGCTGCGACCGGGCCAGTTCAAGTTCATTCCCTTCGCGCCCATCGATCCCGAAACCCGCTTCATCGCGGTGATCGCCGACTACCGCAACCAGGAAAACGCCACCTGGAGTCAAGTGCTGCGCATTCCCCCTCGCGGCCACCAGATCATCCTGTCGGTGTTGCTCAACGACACGCAGGTCCAGCTCAAGGAGGAAGACTGATGCCACGCCAGACTACCTCACCTACTCACGCTGACACGGAGCGCTCATGAGTTCACGCAACCCCGTACTGTGGCCCGAAGGCCTGTTCGTCAAACCGCAGCATTTTCAACAGGCGGCCCGGGCCAGCGAAGCAGCCCTGCACCAACGCCTGGGCAGCCTCAATGCGGCGTTCTATGGTTTCAGCGAACTGCAGTTGAACGACGAGTACCTGAGCCTGGGCAAGATCGCTATCACCCGTGCGCGGGGCATCATGCCGGACGGCACAGTGTTCGACATACCCGCCGACCTGCCGCCCCCGCCACCATTGGAAATCGAGGACGACGGGGCGAAAGACAGCGAGATCTACCTGTGCCTGCCACTGCGCACCGAAGGTGGCCGAGAGGTGAGCTGGCCCGACAATCCCGCCAATTTCCGATACTGCGCTCAAGCCGAGGAAATCAAGGACACCCACAGCACAGACGGTGACCTGGTACAGGTCGACCTGGCAGTACCCAACTTGCAACTCAAGCGCAAAGCCGACGACAGCAGCGCCTATACCCGCTTGGCCGTGACCCGGATTCTTGAGCGGCGCCCCGATGGCAGCCTGCAACTGGACGAAGGGTTCTACCCCACCAGCGTTTCGGTACGCGCCATACCGGCACTGCAGCGCTTTCTGGAAGAGATCACCAATACGCTGCGCGAACGCGCACGCAACCTGGCCGCCCGCATCGGCGCTTCTGGGCAGTCGGGCATCGCCGACATCCGCGACTTCAACCTGCTGCAGGCGATGAACCGCTGGTGGCCGTGCTTCCAGCACCTGACCAGGCAAGGCCAGACCCACCCCGAGCAGCTGTATCTGCACATGAGCCAGGCCTGTGGCGAGTTCGTCACCTTCACCGACGAAACCCGGCTACCACAGGACTACCCCGCCTATCACCACACCGCATTGCGCACCTCGTTCAAGCCGCTGGAGGACACACTGCGCCGGGCACTGAGCACTGTGCTGCAACCCCGCGCCGTCTCGCTGCCATTGCAAACGTTGGAGTACGGCGTGATGACGACCACCCTGGAAGACCGTCGCCTGATCGACCAAGCCGACTTCATCCTGGCGGTACGTGCCAATCTGCCACCGCACACGTTGCGCCAGATGTTCGTGCAGAAGGCAAAAGTCGTCTCGCTGGAATCGTTGAATGAAGCTGTGCCGCTGCAACTGCCAGGTATTCCATTGGTGCCGCTGCCCGTGGCGCCTAGGGACTTGCCATTCCACGCAGGTTTCACCTACTTCGAACTGGACCGTCGAGGCCCAGCCTGGGCTGGCATGAAGACGTCCAGTGGCTTCGGCATTCATGTCGCAGGCGAGTTCCCAGGGCTTGAAATTCAGTTCTGGGCAATCAGGAGTGAATGAGATGAGAGATGGTGTTCACGACAGCCAGGATGGCAACAGGGGCCTCTTCGACGCGTTAGCCAACGCAGGTAGGGACGCCAAAAGATCCTCCGACAACATCGCCACGAATGCGCAGGCACAACCTGCTTTTCAAGGTTACTTCGCCGACCCAGACTTCCAACTGCGGGGCGGCTATGCCAATCCCATGCTGGATGCCGCCGCCCCCCTGTTCGGCCTGGTGATGCGCCTGCGCACACTGGATTCATTGCCCAACATCAAGGATGTGCATCAACAGGTGCGCAACCAGATCGACAACATCCGGGAAGAGATGCGCCAGCACGGTTACGAGCATCCTCAGTTGCTCGCCTACTCGTACGGGCTGTGCCTCTATATCGACGAAGCGGTCATGGACAGGCCCTGGGGTAAGACCAGTTGCTGGAGCCAAGAGCCGCTGCTCAGCATCTTTCATGACGAAACCTGGGGTGGAGAAAAACTCTTCACGGTGCTCGCGCGCCTGATGCAAGAACCCAAGCGTTATCAAGCCGTACTGGAGTTCATGTACTTCGCGCTGTGCCTGGGCCTGAAGGGCAAGTACGCCATCGCACCGAAAGGCGATGAGTCCTTGAACGCTTTGATCCACAAGCTCCACGGGATCATCCGTGAACTACGTGGACCAACACCGGTACATGTCTGCGATCCCTACACCAACGTGGCTCCACGCAACTTCCGCATGAACCGGCAATGGCCATGGTGGAGCCCACTGGCAATTTCCGCCGCGGCCATGGCTGCGGCCTACAGCACCTACAACTACCGCCTGCACCTCATTACCACAGAGGTGCTGGCATCGCTCAACGGCATTTTGCAGCAGTAACCCGCCGACATCCGGCGTAACGGAACTCAACGAATTGACGAGGCAATGGCTTCGTTGACAAGCCCATCGTTTCCGATGGCCACGCCACCGTGTGTGCGCGTGCTCAATCCACATGGACGCAGGAGAAACTGCCATGCCAACACCCGCTTACATCAAGATCGAAGGCCAGACCCAAGGCAACATTACTGCGGGCGCCTTCACCTCCGACTCGGTGGGCAATGTCTTCGTCGAAGGTCACGAAGACGAGATTCTGGTACAGGAAATCAAGCACCAAGTGACCGTACCTACGGATCCGCAAAGCGGTCAGCCCGCCGGACAACGGGTACACAAACCGTTCATCTTCACCAGTTCGCTGAACAAGGCCACGCCGTTGATGTATCAAGCCTTGGCCAGCGGTGAAATGCTGCCCACCGTCGAAGTCAACTGGTATCGCACCTCGGTAGAGGGCAAGCAGGAGCACTTCTTCACGACCAAGATGGAGGATGCAACCATCGTTGATATCAATACGGTGCTGCCTCACGCACAAGACAAGGATAACGCTGATTTCACCCAGCTTATCGAGGTCTCGCTGTCATACCGCAAGATCTCTTGGACCCACGTGACTGCGGGCACCGAGGGTTCCGACGACTGGCGCAAACCGATCGCCTGATCTAACAGAAATGCCCCGGCAGCCATCGCTGCCTGGGCATTTCGTATCTCAGACGGCGGACAAGGATTGCTTATGCCTAGCCAATCTGACTTGCGTTACAGCTTTCTGCCACTTGCTGGCAAAGCAGAATTCGAAGTGGTTTCGTTCACACTCAAGGAGGGCATCAGCCAGCCGTTCACGCTCGAACTTCAGCTGATCAGCCACGAAAACGACATCGACTTCGGTCAGTTGCTCGACAAGCCGGTGTTGTTCACCATCTGGGAAGGTGAACGCCCTGTGCGCTACGTGCACGGCCTGGTCAGCCGTTTCAGCCAGGCTGAAAGCGGCTTCTACCGCACTTACTATCACGCGCTGGTCGAGCCGCAACTGGCCCGCGCCGACTTGCGTTCGAACTGGCGTATCTTCCAAAAGAAGACTGTGCCGCAAATTCTTGAACTGATGCTCAAGCGTCAGGGCATCGACCAATACGAACTGCGTGCCAGCATGGACCACCAGGTCCGCGAGTTCTGCGTCCAGGCCGGCGAGACGGACCTGGCGTTCATCGCCCGCCTTGCTGCTGAAGAAGGCTTCGTCTATCGCTTCGCCCACAGTGAGAAGCTGCACAAGCTGATCATCACCGATCGGCTGCAATCACTGGGGTTGATCAGCCATGGCGCCATCAAGCCCGAGGATGAAGACGAGGGCTTCTTTGATAACGAAGAGCCTGTAGCCCCTGACAGCGTGCTGTACCAAGCCAGCAGCGGTGGCGACCAGCCTGTTCCCTGCTTGCGCCGCTTGAGCTACAGCGAGCAGGTGCGCACCGCACGCCAGGTTCAGCGCGACTACACCTTCACCAACCCGGCTTACCGCCAGGAACACAGGGCCTCCGGCCCCTTCCTGGAGCATCAGTCCAACGAGTACGAATATTTCGATTACCCAGGCCGCTACAAGCGCGATGTCGTAGGTAAACCGTTCACCGAAAACCGCATCACGGCACTGCGTCATGATGTACGACTGGCGCAAGTCGAAGGTGATGACGTACGCCTGCAACCGGGCTTGAGCTTCACGCTGACGGGTCATCCGCGTGATGACCTCAATACCCATTGGCGGGTGAATGCGGTTACCCACAAAGGTAGCCAGTTCACCAGCCTGCAGGAAGAAGCCACAGGGATCGACCAGAGCACGCGTTATGAGCAGACCGCCGTGCTGGTCCCCGGTCGGACCGAATGGCGCCCTGCCCCCCTGGCAAAGCCGCGCATCGACGGCCCGCACATGGCCACCGTGGTCGGACCTAAGGGCGAAGAGATCTATTGCGATGAGTGGGGCCGGGTCAAGGTCAGCTTTCCTTGGGACCGCGAGAGCGAGAATAACGAGTTCAGCTCCTGCTGGGTGCGGGTATCGCAAGGCTGGGCCGGTGGCAGTTGGGGCTCGATGGCCATTCCGCGCATCGGCCAGGATGTGATCATCCAGTATGTCAACGGTGACCCCGACCAACCGATGATCACTGGCCGCACCTACTGCGGCGATCAACTGCCGCCCTACGACCTGCCCGAACACAAGACCCGCATGACCATCAAGAGCCAGACCCACAAAGGGGATGGTTTCAACGAGCTGCGCTTCGAGGATGAACTGGGGCGGCAGGAGGTGTTCATTCATGCCGAGCGGGATCAGAACAATGTGGTCAAGCATGATGAGACGACAAAGATTGGCAACGACCGTAAGGAGCAGGTCGAAAACGACGAGTCCATCCTGATCGGCCACCATCGCGACAAGACCGTCGGTAACGACGAGCGAGCCACTATTGGCAATGACGCTTTTCTGAAAATCGGTCGTAATCAGACAATCACCGTTGCCAAGGACCGCGTTGAAACTATCGGCAATCATTGTCAACAACAGATCACTGCCAATCATCACTCCCGCATTGGCGGCAACCTGGAACAGCAAGTTGAAGGGCACGCCGAGCTGGAGGCTCGTATTGAAATCCGCCGACGCACCCGTCGCTATGAGCTGCGTTCAACGGAAACTGTGCTCATTCAAGGGCCTGGTGGCTCCATCCGGATTGACGAGACAGGCATCACCCTGGACGGCTCGACCATCCATATCAACGGACAGCTACTCAAATCGCCAGGCGGCAATACAAACCCCTTCTCCATCGCCAGCGACTTCTTCAGCGGCAAACCGCTCGAGCGTCTATGCGGACGCCGCGCAGATGGCACGTGCCCCTTGCCCGATTGCCGCTGCATCAAGAGGCCGAGCCAATGAGCACTGTGCCTCTGCAACCACACAGCAACGGCAATGTCGCCAGCGACTGCCACTTTTTGCTGCTCATGACCAGTACGCTCGAAGACTGGGCGCATCGACCCATTCCCCAGGAGGGTGAATGGATGCCCGCCCATGCCCCGTCGGTACTCGACCTCATCCATGAGATCAGTCGGACTACACCGTATGCATGGCCATGGAAACGCAGCGCGCTGGATAACCATCATGACTTCGGCCCTCTGCTGGTAAACACCTCAGGAGAAACCGAGCTCCGTACCCATGCCATCCAGACCTGGATGCCCATCGGCGGTGCCATCGCGCTGGACGCCGAAGTTGACCTCGAAGTGCTGAATGGTCACCTCACCAGCCTTGTGCAAGTGACGCTCCCAGACCAGGGCGCTGCCATCTTTCATCTCAAACCGGATCATCTCTCAGCCTGGCTGGATGCGCTGGATGAATGCAACCGCGAGCGCTGGCTGGGGCCCATATCTCGGCTGGCATGGCGAACCAACTGGGGGCCCGCCCACCAGTGGCAGGCGCTCGAGCGCTCTGCGACTGCTGCTCGCTCGATATCCGAGCCCGCATTGATCCTTGGCGCACATGAACTGGAGCGGCTACAGGCCGGCCTGCACGAGCACTTCGTCCTTTCATTGGCGCACGAGGTACTGGCCATGCCGGCCTACGCGACCCGTACCTTGGCCGAACTCCGCCGCTGGATAGAAACCCTGCTCCCGCAACTCAAAGCGCTCAATTTTCGTGACGAGGACGTTGCCGGCCAGTTCATCCGGATGACGGCCAAACACATGTCCGTCATCAGCGATGGCAAGGCCGCGGACATCTACACCAACCTCGAAGAATCGCCCCAAGGGCGCCTGCGGCAACTGCAAGCGCTGATTGATAGCCAGGAGCCCCGCCATGACTGACGTTTCGGTTAGCAGTGCTACTGCCGGCCCGGCCTGCAGCCCGCGCGTACCAATCCTGCCGGTGCGCTACGCGATCGTGCCCCGTGTCGCCGGCGCTCCTGGCTGCCTGTATAGCGACGCAGGTTTCAAGCTGGAGCAGGACCTGCCCCCGCTACAGCATTGTGCCTATACGCTGCGGGCCCTGCGCCCAGGGTACGTCTACGTGTTCATGAAAGGCCCCCTGGGCGAAAAGCTGGTCATTCATGAATACGACGGAAAAGGGAATTACAAAGAGCTGCGCTACCAGGGACTCGAGCAATACCACCGACGCAACCGCTATCGTTCCGGCGAAACCATGGCTTGGGTCTGGGCAGATACCTGCCAGGAGTCAGCCAAGGAAGTGTGGATCGGTTACAGCCCCCACCTATGGACCAACGCTACCACCGCTCGCATCAGCGCTTCGCCCGCCCTACGCAAACGGCACATGCGCCTGCTGGATATGGCTGAGCTGGTGGCCGGCAATCAGGCCCCCTCTTCCCAGCCCCATGTTTTGCCCGTCAGCGCGCTGCAGAACTGGGTCGAAGACTTCAAACAGACCAATCGGCGCATGCCCCTGACTTGGAGCAGCCACCCTGTCGCCGATACCTTGCCAATTGCCATGTTCAGAGCAGCGGCTGGGCATTATCCGTGGTCGCAGCCGAAAGTACCGGTGGTGGTCGCACTCGCTGATGCCGAAGGCATGGCCCTTGACCTGAGCCTATCGGTCTCGGCCTACCAACACCAACTGCGCGACTTGATGCCCGCAGAGCAACTGGAACACACAAAACCTGCACAAAGCCCCGAGCAACAGGAGTTACCCTCCTGTTTCAAGCTGGACGTTGAGCAAGTGAGCCCTCAGAGCCGAGACTTTCACCATCGCAACTTGGTTGCCATGCTGCTGAACAAGACGCTGGAGAGCCTGTACCCGGCAGATGCGCCTTCGCCGCAGTTGGTCGGTTTCAGGTTGAAACCAACCCGCGACAACCCTGCCCATTCGCGCGCCGCAGCACGCTACCTGGCCCTCACCCACGAAGACTACTCTCCCAACGGGGCACGTCTGGGCCTGCGCATCGATACCGAAAAATACCTGCGGTTCCTCGACGAGCGCGATGCGCTGGATCAGCGCATGGCACGCCTGCGTGACCTGGCACTGCAAGCCAGCCATGATCACGACACCTGGCTGGCCACTGCAGAGGCCGGGCATATCGATGACCCTTACAGCCTGGCCGCCGCCTTGGCCTGCTATGACCGTGACGATCGCACTTCCGCCCGCGGCCTGGAAATCATTCTGGCGCTGCTGATTCTGCCCATGAGCCAGCCAACACCCGGCAGCGAAGATCAGGACCCACGGTTCAGGCGCCTGGAGCAGTGGCTGGATCAGCACGACAGCCCGCTGTACACCGCCCTGGCACCGTTCAACCCGTTCAAGGAGAAGGCCGATGCGGTCGGCAGCCTGTTGGGAGCCGCCGACAGCGTGATCGAAGGATTGGCCGGCCGCTTCCCGGCGAGTGCCGGCATCACCGAACTCACCGCACAGTCGGTCAGCACCGTAGTGCTCAAGCGCCTGCGTGGCAATACTCGCTGGGACACCAGCCATGGCCTGCGTCAGCAAGTGCTGGCGGCAGCGCGTGAGGCCAATGCCGAGAAGGTATTGGGATTGTTGGCGGCACGCTACCAGATCACCGATCAGGCCATTAGGGATAACCCGTTCAGCCAGGCCGTAGAACAGTACTTGAACAAAGGCATGGCCCAGGTTGAAGAGATGAAGCAACTGCGCATCTCGGGCAGCCGCACGGTAGCGATCGAGTTGACCACCACCGCGCACATGAAACCCAACTTTCTTGGATTGCTTACGTCGGGCAGTGGCGGGGCTTTGAACGCGGGGATGCTGTGGTTCAACGTGGTCTCGCTGAAAACAGCTTATAACAGCCTGCAGAAGAATTCTGCCTCAGAAAACACACTGGGGTTTGCGTCTTCAATATTTGGCGTGATCGGTGCGACTGCTGCGACATTGGTCAGCGTTCGGGCGACGCAAAAAGCCATGATGCTGAAATTGAGCCCGACAGCGCCGGGGATGGCATTTGGAAACGGACTTGTAAAACTCTTGGGTAGTAATCTTTTCGCGCGATTAGCGGGATACCCTGCAATAGCGTTTGGACTATTTTCTGACGGTTTCAAAGCGGTCAGACAACTTTCCAACGGCAATTCAGCAGCAGCCGGATATACAGCTGCTGGAGCGGCAAGCATGACAGTTGGATCTATCGTCGTTCTTGAGGCTGGACTCGCAGTTGCAGGAGCGACGTCTGTTGTACCCTTCGCCGGCTGGGCCGCAGCAGCACTTGTGCTTGCAGGAGCAGCGATTGTCGCTGGAGGCCTCTATCTGCACTCCAAAGCATATGAACATCTTCACAGCCCGATCGAGCTTTGGGCAGCACGCAGCATCTTCGGCAACCGAATCAATGATGGGGAGGCTCGTCCTGGCATAATTTTGGATCATGAAAAAAAACTTCCTATATTCACGTCACTGCAGGTAGAAGTCGGGACCTGGCACAATGAGCATTACAAGCCGAAATCCATATCAGCTGAGCAGGCCCTAATATTTGGCATAGCCAATGTCGACACCAAGTGGCATCGGAGGTCTCAGGAGGCAACCAAAAACTGGAAAACCATCACAAATAGAAATTTAGTCGCGCCTGAAACAATCGCCGAGTTCACGATATATTTACCTGAATTTATAGTCGGAGTCAGCGAATGGTCGGCTAGTTTAGGCAGCATTCATGACGACCTGAGCGTAGATGCTCTCCCAATAAACCCTACTGCTCACGTCGTGGATAGCGGATTGATTTTAAATTTCAAAAACTCCCTAACCAACCAAAAACACATCTCACTGCATCTAACTTATCGCGCCAACCAAGGACTGATGGAAGACACTGAGATCAACTCAACTTTTCGTCTAGAGTACTAATTATGGCAACCTTATGGATATTTAGCCCGACCTCATGCTCCGAATATCAACCAGCCATCAACGGACAATTATTAAGCACATCCAAAAAAGTCCTATGCCTACGTAACCCTTGGGTAACCGACTCTGTCTTCATGGGAAAACTGTACTGCGCATTAATTACTGGACTAATGCTCGGCTTCTACCCTTTTCTTTTTTCCAATTTAAGCTGGAGCGACTTCAAACTTTCACCCATTTTATTTTCCGCATTAACACTTATACCTCTCACCTTTCTTCCATTCCTTCTTTACAGGATATGGTTTATCAAAGGCTTATCAAGCTTTTGCTTTAATTGCTCCACCCAAAAAATCTACTACAAACGCTTGAGCAAGACATTAGTCTTTGAGTGGCACAACACTGGCGGTGGGCTTTTCAAACGCACCGAATTCGGCGGCTCATCCTTCACCACCAGCTATGCACTCGCCTTCGCCCCACGCCGAGCAGACGGCAGCCTCCACCAGAAGGACTGCCTGTGGGTCGACAGCAATGAACCCACCGAACCCGACATCAGGCACGTCGCCGAAGTATGGGAATACCTGCGCCATTTCATGGCCCACGGCCCAGACAAACTGCCGCCACCTGGTGAACCTAACTGGTGGCACCGGCCACTGCACGCCATCTGCCTGACCCCGGCAGAAGCCTGGCGTCATTACGCTCCCTGGCGAACCGGTGAGCCCGGTGAACTCCAAGGCAAGAAAAACTGGCAACTGCCATTCTGGGCCGTGCTGTTCCCCTACAACCTCACAGTCGCCATTTGCTGGTACGGCGTCTGCCGGTTGTTCAACGTCCGGGCTGCGCCGCCACCGCCAGAGGCATTTGAGGAAGCCCCTGCCCAGCCATTTAAAAGGAAGCGCAATTGAAACCCATCGTCCTCGTCGGCCACGCTCATGACTGCCCACTTCATGGCGCAGGAACGGTAGAAACCGGCGCAAACGCAACATTCGTAGATGGCAGGGCCGTCGCACGCGTAGGCGACCGCATCAGTTGCGGGGCTGTAATCGAAACCGGCGCAAACTGCACGCTCATCGAAGGCCAGCCGGCAGCCAGGGAGGGAGACACTACCAGCCACGGTGGGACTCTGGTCGAGGGAGATCCAGGTTGGCTGGTTGACTAGCTGCAGGGAGCGGATATCAGGCCAATCGGCCCTGCGAAGGGGGATTGAGCACAAGTCGATGGAGCTGCTGTTCGGCACCGCTCCACCGAGCCTGTATCTCACCCTGACGATGACGGAACCTGAGGAGAACACCACACGTCATACCTTGATGCAGCAACACGGGCTCAGTGAACTGGACGCAGCGGTACGCATGGCCCAGAGATCGACCTGGCCCGTGGCACCGCCCCCCTGCACTTCGACCTGCCAGGAGAGGCACCATGCTCAAACGGATGAGCAAGACCAACACCCAATGGGCACTGAGCTGGTGTGCCCTGATCGTCCTTGTCGTACTGCTGTGGCAGCCGTTTCGCGCACAGATGATCGACAAACCCGACGGCCCACCCTGGATCTACGGCAATCCCGAGGCCCGGTTTACCGTGGCGCTCTACGCCGACCTGGAATGCCCCCATTGCCAGGAGTACCTGCCGCAATTGCAGCGCTGGGTCGTCACCAACGATCACGTCAACCTGGCCTGGCATCACCTGCCGCTCCCCCAGCACGAACCTGCCGCCAGCCGCGAAGCCGCGCTGGCCGAGTGCATGGGGCAACTGGAGGGGCGCGAAGCATTCTGGGGCGCGCTGGTGTGGGTGTTCCTGCACACCCAGGGCAATGACCTTGGGCTGCCCAGCGGCACGAAGTACCCCAAGAGCTCCCCCGCTCTGCAGGCCTGCCTGGACGGTCAGGAAATAGCTCAGGTGGTGCAAGCGCATAAAAGGGATGCACAGCGCTACGGATTGAATGTCACCCCTGCCCTGCGCCTGATCGACAATCACAGCCAGCGGGAACTGACCCTGCGCGGGACCGTCGAGCCCGACGCGCTGCTCTCGGCGATCGACCTGCTGGTCCCGCCCGACAGCCCAAACACCGAAATGCCTGCTGACGTAGTCAGCGACATGCCCAGGTAGCCCACGTTCGTCACGGCTACGGCGCCGCGCTTGCGGTGTTGAACGCGCAGTTCCTCTTCGCCCACCTCGGGCACCTCATCTTTCCCATCGGGGTTCAGCCCGATGGGCGGAACCTCCCCTTTCGTCGTAGGAGGTTCCATGACCCCGTTTTACTCTGGCACGGACTGTGCCATTTGCGTTCTGTCCCAACCCGAACAGCGCCTGGTGCGTCGGGCCGTTGCGGTACTCGAAAAGCGTCTGTTTCAGCGTGGGCAGATGATGAGCAGCCCCGATGAAGTGAAGCGCTACCTGCAGTTGCGGTTGGCACAGGAGAAGCATGAGGTGTTCGCCGTGATGTTCCTGTCCAGCCAGCACCGGCTGATTACCTTCGAAACGCTGGTCGAGGGCACCATCAACAGCGCCACAGTGCCGCCACGGCGCGTGCTGCAGCGGGCACTGGAGGTCAACAGTGCGGCGGTGATCCTGGCGCACCATCATCCCTCTGGAAACGTGCAGCCCAGTTCCGCGGATGCCGTGTTGACGCGCACGCTCAAGGAGCTACTGGCTCAGGTGGATGTGCGGGTGTTGGATCATTTCGTTGTTGGGTGTGGTGAGGCGTACTCGTTTGCTGAAGCGGGGAAGCTGTGACTCCTTCCCAAGGAGGCAGGACGTATTTGGTCCTTGTCAGTCGGTGCTGCTTTTGCAGCGCCGACTTTATAGCCCTGCGCTGCGCCTCCTTCATAAAACACTGTACGGATAGACACTATAAGTTCTACCAGTACAGGAATCGATAATTTCGTGCTTATCTGTAGATGCATGCAAACGCAGAAAACAGGAAATATAAATATGCACGGAGGACCTATGGAACAGAACGACGATAGTTCAATAAAAATGAAATAGGCGAGCTCGGTGGAAATAAATTGGACTGCCCCGCCAAACTAGATGGCCGGACAGTGATCGTTAAATTTCATACAGGCCTGAACACTGGAGTGAGTGCTATCGACTTTGAAAGCTTCAGAAATCCGTGAACACCAGACCTTTGTTCGGTAATGATAGAGGTTGCGCAATCGCCAACCTCTATATAAGGATAAGGTGATCTGCCTTCATCCAGACCATCCAGATAGACGGTCAACTGTCTGGTCGCTGCCTCGATGTTGCCCTCTACGCACAGATCGAGCCGATCAGCCCAGTCCTGCATCATTCGGCGCCGCTGCTCCACATATTCAGCGTGGTTGTACGCAGCACTGACCTTGTCTGGGTCCGCATGCCAGAGCTGGGCATCGACCCAGGCCTTCGAATAGCCGATTTCGTGCAGCGCCGTGGACAGCGTCCCGCGCATCCCGTGCCCGGTCAGCAAACCGGTATAGCCTAGGCGGTGCAAGGCATTGTTGAGGGTGTTTTCGCTCATCCGATCATTGAGATCATAGCGATGGGCAAACACGTACTTCTGCGCAGGCCGCACCTCCTGCAGCAACTGCCGAACGATGTCCTTGGCCTGCTCGGACAACGGCACGATATAGGGGGGAATCTCTTGGCCCCGCCGCCCCTCCTTGCGCATCTCTAGGGATTCTCCGATCAAGTCAGCACAGGCCGCCTGACCTGTGCTGAAATGGCCCTCCGTCCAACTGCCCTCTACAAGCCC
>NZ_JABWRO010000058.1:0-32046 GCF_014268985.1 Pseudomonas sp. RW10S2
GGCTGGCCTTTAGATTTTGAACAAGACAGTCGCTCCTGCACGCAGGTCAGAAGCTGGTGCGCAGCCCGACTTCGACGCTACGCCCCGGTGCCGGCGCGATGTCGCGCAGGATGGAGCTGGCGTAACGCACGGTCTGGTCTGTCAGGTTTTCGCCACGTACGAACGCCAGCCACTGGCTCTGGCCAATGTCGAAGCGATAGCCGACGCTGGCGCCGAGGGTGGTGTAGCCGTCGGTGCTGTGTTCGTTGTCCGGCTTGCGGTGCTGGGAGGCGGCGTGTTGCACGTCCACCCGCGCCTGCCAGCGATCCAGCTCCCACAGCAGGCCTGTTCCCAGCCGCAGCGGGGCGATGCGTGGCAGTGGCTCGCCGGTGTCGAGGTTCTTGGCGCGGGTATAGTCGCCGGACAGCTCCAGGGCGAAGCTGCCGTAGCGGTTCTCCACCAGCTTCCAGCGATCCTGGGCCTCGATACCGTAGAAGCGCGCACGCACGCCTTGATACAGGTACTCAGGAATCCCGCCGTCGTCGTGGTCATGATCATGGTCGTGGTCGTCGTCACCATGGCCATGATCATGCCCTTCGCGCAGATTACCGCTGCCGATCAGGCCGATGTAGTTGCGAAAGTGGCTGTAGAACACGCCGACACTGCCCTTGTGCGTGCCGTTGTCGAAGCGCAGTGCCAGGTCGCCGGAAATCGCCTTCTCCTTGTTCAGGTTCGGGTCGCCCACTTCATAGGCGCCGGTGGCGACGTGCGCGCCGTTGGCATACAGCTCGTAGAAGGTCGGTGCGCGCTCGGTGTAGGCCAGGCTCGCCGCCAGCGCCCAGACCGGGTCGAGCTGGTACACCGCGCCCGATGACAGGCTTGCGGCATTGAAGCTGGTCGATTTGTCGGCACCGACGAAGTTTTCGTTACCCTTGGCATCCGGATCGATGCGGGTGTGCTCCAGGCGCGCGCCCAGGCTCAGGTTCAGGCGTTCGGTAGCCTGCCATTGCTCGAGCATGAACAGCGCCAGGCTGTCGGTGTCGGTGTGCGGCACAAAGGCTTCTTCACCCAGCGCCGAGAATTCGTTGCGGCTGACGTGGGCACCGATCACCCCTTCGACCGGGCCGATGGGCTGGTGGCGGGCCTCGATGCGTGCCTCATAGCCTTTGTTCTTGAAGGTGGTGTGGACCTCGCCCTCTTCGATCTCGCGGTGCTGGTAGTCGGTGTAGCCAGCGTCGACCTTGACCGAGCTGAACGGCCCTTCGAGATCGCGCAACTCCGAGGCGAAGGCGTAGTGATCCTGCTGCATGTCCAGGCGCACACCGGGCTCGGCCACCGAGCCGTAGTTGCTGTCGTAGCGGCTGTAGGACAGGCCGGCATAGCCATGATCCCAATGGTAGGCCCCGCCGATGGCGCCGCCGTCCTGGCGGCCGTCGCTGTTTTCCAGGCGATGCTTGCTGCCGGGGTCATCGGCGTCGCGCACCTTCGAGCTGCGGGCGTAGCCGGGGATGCGCAGGTCGTTGAACTGACGGCTGTTGGCGTCCAGGTGCAGGGCGAAGTTGCCGTCACCGGCTTCGAGCTTGCCGGCGCTGCTGCGTGTGGTATCGGCGCCGCCGTAGCGCAGCTCGCCGGCGCCATGGATGCCGTCGATGGGCGAGTCGGGAATGCGGTTGTCGAAGGTGTTGATCACACCGCCAATGGCGTTGCCGCCATAGAGCAGGGCGGCGGGGCCGCGGACGATCTCGACGCGGTCTACGGTGACCGGGTCCAGCGGCACGGCGTGGTCATAGGACAGCGACGAGGCATCGAGGGCACCGACGCCGTTGCGCAGGATACGGATGCGGTCGCCATCCAGGCCACGGATCACCGGGCGACTGGCGCCTGGGCCGAACCAGGTGGAGGCGACACCAGGCTGCTTGTTGAGGGTTTCACCGAGGCTGCCGTGCTGCTGTTGCAGCAGGTCGTCGCCTTCGAGCACGGTGCTTGGCGCGGCGAGTTGGCGGTTGCCGAGTGGGTTGGCGGTGATCACCTGGGGTTCGAGCTCCACCGCCTGGCTGGGCGATGACGCCAGCCACAAGGCGACGGCGAGGGGAGAGAGACGCAGGGGCTTGGACAACATGAGCGTGTGACGTTCCTTGGCAGATACTTATAGTAAAGATACGTATGGATACAATATAACATTACTATTTCATCACAGAGGTTGCGTCCTGGCCAGGGGGGGGGCGTGCTGTGGAAGGCTCTGGCCTGGGCTGGGAGCACAGGCGGTCCGCATCCTTGCACACCGGCCCACTACACTCGTGTAAGGTGCGCATCTTTCAACGCGGGAGCACTGCATGAGCACGGCCCAACACAACGCACTGCACGGCAAGACGCTGGAGCAGATCCTCATCGAGCTGGTGGCCCACTACCAATGGCAGGGGCTGGCCGAGCGCATCGACATCCGCTGCTTCAAGAGCGACCCGAGCATCAAGTCGAGCCTGACCTTCCTGCGCAAGACGCCTTGGGCGCGGGAAAAGGTCGAGCAGCTGTACATCAAGCTGTCGCGCAAGGCTTGAGGGTGCCGCGTCCCTGGCTGACCCTGGCCGCGCTGCTCGGCTGGACGGGGTTGGCGGTGCAGTTGTACCTGGTGCTGCTGGCGCGCTGGCAGGAACAGGCCAGCCTGATCGGTGGCATGGTCAATCTATTCGGGTATTTCACCGTGCTGAGCAACACCCTGGTGGCCACGGTGCTGAGCCATGCGGCGTTCGGCCGTGAGACGGCGGCA
The DNA here is from genome assembly GCF_014268985.1 of Pseudomonas sp. RW10S2. Classification (NCBI taxonomy): domain Bacteria; kingdom Pseudomonadati; phylum Pseudomonadota; class Gammaproteobacteria; order Pseudomonadales; family Pseudomonadaceae; genus Pseudomonas; species Pseudomonas sp. RW10S2. Next base: position 2,744 of record NZ_JABWRO010000058.1, read on the forward strand.
CGGCGTTGGTTCCTGGCGCCGGCGGTGAGCTCCGGTGTGCTGGTCAGTATCGTGCTGGTGGCGCTGGCCTATAGCCTGCTGCTGCGGCACCTGTGGCAGCCCGAGGGTTGGCAATGGCTGACCGATGAGTTGCTGCACGACGTGATGCCACTGGTGTTCGTGCTGTACTGGTGCGTGGCGGTGCCCAAGGGGCGCTTGCGGCTATGGCACCTGGGGGCCTGGAGCCTGTATCCGCTGGTGTATTTCCTGTTCACCTTGTGGCGAGGGCATGAGATCGGGGTCTATCCCTATCCCTTCGTCGATGTGGCGAGCCTGGGGTATGGGCGAGTGCTGCTCAATGCGCTGGCGATGTTGGCGGGGTTCTGGGGGATCGGGTTGCTGGTGATTGGGGTGGATCGGTGGTGGGGGCGGGTGAAGGGATGAGTCGGGACGAGTCGCTGCGACTCGTCCCGCGACAGGGCCGGATCGGTCTTACTCGCTACTCATCATCCGCAGTGCCCTCTGCACGCCAGTACGCAGCAGCTTTGAGCGCATTCTCTGGCACACCCTTTTCAAGCAGCAAGGCCTTGGCCTGCCGGGTCAGGCCTTTCTCCAGCGCCACCCAGCCATACAGACGGCCCTGGGGCAGTGCCAGGTGTTTCACCTGCTCAAGCAGGTTCTCTTTCTGCCGACGTACCCAGATCACCTCCACCTGCGCCTTGCTGGGCAGCGGCTGGCGCTCCTGTTCATCCTCGATCTGGATGACCGCCAGCACCTGGCGTCCGGCTGGCAGTTCTTCGAGCCTTCTGGCAATGGCGGGGATGGCGGTTTCGTCGCCGATCAGCAGGTAGCTGTCGAAGATGTCCGGCACCACCATCGACGCGCGTGGGCCGGCGATATCGAGGTGCTGACCCGGCGCAGCCTGGGCAGCCCAGGTCGAGGCAGGACCGTCGCCATGCAGAACGAAATCGATGTCCAATTCCAGGGCTGTCAGGTCGATGCGTCGCGGTGTGTATTCGCGCATGGTCGGCCGCACGCCGCCGTCGCGGCCCAGGTTGCGGGCGTCGATCGCCTGTTGCTCTTCGGGCGTGCAGCCGAACAGGACCTTGACGTGGTCGTCCGTGCCCACGCTGGTGAAACCTGCCAGTTCCGCACCGCCCAGGGTGATGCGGCGCATGCGCGGGGTCAGGTCGGTGACCCGCAGCACCTGCAGGCGACGTTGGCGGATCTCGTGGTTGACGCGGTGAATGGTGTCGCTCATGGGGTTTTCTCCTGAACGGAATCGCTCGGCCCGCCTGCGATGGCCTTGGCCGTGTCGTTGAGCAGATCGCGCACCCGCTCGATTTCCTCGGGTGTCCAGCGGCCGCTGTGCATGTGCAGGGCGTGGCGCAGATTGCCGACTGCCTCGTTGATCTCTGGCGGGCGGTCATGTCCGCGCAGGGCACGCTTGCTCAGCTCGATGCGCATGCGTACGCCGTCGAGGGCGACGGCTTGTTCGGCGAGTGAATGGCGGCCGACCTCGGTGATGACATAAAGGCGTTTGCTGCCCTGGATCTGGCCACTGATCAGCTCGGCTTCCTCGAGAAAGTTGAGGGTCGGGTAGATCACCCCGGGACTGGGGCTGTAGCTGCCATCGAAGAGTCCTTCGATCTGGCGGATCAAGTCATAGCCATGGCCCGGTTGCTCGGCGAGCATCGACAGCATCAGAAGTTTCAGATCGCCAGGGGCGAACACCCGTGGGCCGCGCTCACCGCGACCGGGGCGGCGCTCGAAAGGGTCATGGGGGGCGTGGTCACGCATGGTGGGGAGGTTCCTTGTGTTTCGATATATCGCAAGATATTACTCAAGATATATCTAAACACAAACCCTTAAATGCAGATGATTATCATCTTGTTTTTTGATGGGTCGGACATCTCAGTGCATCGCCAATTGCGGCGCCTTGCATTCATTGGGGTTTCCCGGCTCCAGGTACGGCATGAGAATCGGCGCCATGCCCTTGAGCACCTGCACGGGCAGGGCCGAGGTGAACTTGAACGACTCTGCCGTGCGCCCTGGTACGAAGGCGGTGAGCGTGCCGAAGTGGTTGTCGCCAAGGAAGAACACGAAGGTGGCGGTGCGGTTCAGCGAGCGTGAGCCGATCAGCCGCCCGCCGGCGCCGTAGCTCTGCAGGCGGTTGTCACCGGTACCGGTCTTGCCACCCATCACCAGCGAGGTGCCGTCGTGCAGCTTGAAGCTGCCGGAAATGCGCCGCGCGGTACCGGCATCGACCACCTGCGACATGGCGCCTTTCAGAGCCCGCGCCACTTCTACCTTGAGGATCCGCTGGCCGCGGTCGGGATCGCTGATCAGCTTGGTTTCATAGGGCGTGCCGGCGGCGAAGTGCAGAGTGTCGATGCGCAGGGTCGGCAGGCGTACGCCATCGTTCTGGATGATGCCCACCAGTTCGGACAGCGCCGCAGGGCGGTCGCCCGAGCTGCCAATGGCCGTGGCCAGAGACGGTACCAGGTGATCGAAGGGGTAGCCGACGCGCTTCCAGCGCTGGTGGATGTCGAGAAACGCCTCGATTTCGACCATGGTACGGATGCGACTGTCACGGGCGCCCTGGTGACGGCTCTTGAACAACCAGCTGTACACCTCCTGACGCTCGAAACGACTGGCGTTGACCATGTCGGTAGGGGTGGCGCCAGGATTTTTCAGCAGGTAGCCGAGCAGCCACAGGTCCAGGGGGTGGACCTTGGCGATGAAGCCCTGGTCGGGCAGGTCGTACTTGCCGGGACCGTAGGCGGCGTACATCTCCGAGAGGCGGCCGTCATTGAGCTTGGCCATGGCGGCCTTGTCCTTGGCGCTGTGCGCGCGGACGAAGGCGTTGAAGGTTTCCTGGCTGGCCTCGGGGAACAGGTAGCGGTGCACCGCCGCCAGGCGCTGGGGGGTGACGCGCATGCTGTCGAGGAAGGTGTCCAGGCGTTGCTGGGAGGTCTTGCGCTGGTACTTGCGCCAGAAGCGCATCAGGTAGTTGGTGCCCTCGCGATCGGCGAAGCGCGCCAGGTACTCCTGGCGGCGCGGATCGGCGTCATCCTTGAGCAATGGCTCGCGGTTGTAGGGTTGCTGGTAGGTGACGTAGCGCACCAGATCGCGCATCAGGCGGATGAACGGCAGGTTGATCGACTCGCGCAATGCGTCCTTGAGGGTCGGGTTGCGGCCGTTGTCCTCCTTGCGGAAGTTGTTGAACACGTGCATGCCGCCGCCGGTGAAGAATGCCTCGCCGGTATTGGCCGAGTATTTGCGCTCCAGCGCGGCGTCGAGCATGGCGTCGAGGTTCTGGTTCTTGCTGTTCTGCATCAGCCATTCCAGCGACCACTGGGTGATGCGGTCGAGGTCGGCCACTTCCACTTTCTTGAGCTCGGCCACCGGCTTGCCGGCGTACTTGTCGTGCAGCTCGGCGACGATCTCAAGGTAGGTGGTCAGCACCCGCAGCTTGGCGGTCGAGCCCAGTTCCAGCTTGCTGCCCTCGTTGATGTCGAACGGCTGGTTGGTGCTGTCGGTCTGCACCCGAACCCGCGAGCCGTCGGCGGTGCGCTCGAACAGGGTGAAGCTGTAGCTGACCTGGTCGGTGGTCTTGCTGGTCAGCAGGCGCTCGCCGATCAGGCCCATCTGCGCGGCGAACTCGGGGTCGGCGAGGTTTTTCAGGTACTGGCTGACCTGGGTCTGCAAGTCGGCCTGCAGGGTGCTGGTGGCGGAGAGGTCGAGGCGATCGAGGTCGTACAGCGGGCGGTTGAGCATGGCCGCCAGGCGGTTGCGGGCCAGGCTGATGCCCTTGTTGGTGATGATCGGCACGATGGTCGGCTGGGCCACCCAGTCGCGGTACACCGCCTTGCTGGCCAGCGCGGCGTCGGCCAGCGGGCGATCGATGATGCCGTTGGTGGCGAGCACGCGGATATGCGAGTCGGTGAGCTCGGCCAGCTCGACGCGGCCTTTGGACAGGTAGTGCGAAGGTCGGCGCTGGGCAATCATCAATGACAGCACTTCACGCAGGGCCAGGCCACGAGCGGCCATGCTCTGGGGGTCGGTTTCGGTCGAGTTGAGCGCCTGGTTCACCTCGGCGAAGTCGGCGCCGTACCAGACCCTCAGCCCTTCTGCCATGCCATGCACTTCACCGTGCCCGGGTACCGCCGAGAGCGGCACGCTGTTCAGGTAATCGCGCACGATGCGCTGGCGCGCCTCGGTGGTGTCCGGCCCACCCTGATAGGCGCGAACGCTGGCGGAAATCATCTGGCGGATCTTCTCGGCGCCATTGACCGTCAGCCCGTCCGGCGAGTGACGGTATTTTTCCAGTTGCGTGGCCAAGGTGCTGCCGCCTGCCGACTGGCCGGGCAGGGCGAGGTACTTGGCGACCTGGCTGTAGGCGGCCTTGGCGAAACGTGGCCAGTCCACCGCCGGGTTGTTCTGCGGATCCTTGCTGTCGAGCAGGTCGCGGTTCTCGATGAACAACAGGCTGTTGACGATCACCGGCGGGATCGAGGCGAAGTCGCCGTACAGGTGTTGGGGGTAGTGATACTGGTAGAGAGTGTCGCCGCGGCAGTCGGTGATCGACAGGCCGGCCTGGATCTTCTCGACGTAGGGCACGAACAGGCCGTGGTCGACATAGCGCATCAGTGCCGGGGAGAACCGCACCTGCTCGCTGATCAGGTAGTCGCGCTTGAGCAGACGCGGCAGGAACTGGCCCAGGGCGCTGTAGCCCAGGCGCTTGTCAAAGGGGCCGTCGCCTGGGTAGACGATCGCGTCGCTCGGTCCGCGCTCCAGCGAGTAGGTGAGGGTGCTGGCCAGGCGGCTGAACTCACGCGATTGCAGGTCCGAGCTCTGCATCTCGTCATAGACGGCAAAGCCCACCGCAACCATGGCCACCAGCACGATCAGGATGATCAATCGCCACCACAACCGACGCTGACGAGGAGTCTTTGGCTGTGGGGGCTCGGCCAGAGGTGTTTCGGGTGCTTCCGTTCTGGTCTGTTCCGATTGCCACAGTGCGCCCATAGAGTTCAGTCCGGCCAAGTATTTTCGTCTTGCTTGTCTGAAGCTTAGACGCTGGCCGGACTTGGTGAAAAAATTGTGAGGGCGATGATCGGTGTATTCGGATCAGGCTGCGGCTTCGCTGTGCGGCTCGAAACTGTCGGCGCGGGCCAGTTGCCACATCCGCGAGTAGAACTGCCCGTCCACCTCGCCGGTCAGCAGCTCGCCGGGCTTGAGGAACACGTGCATCTGCGAGAACAGCTTGATCTCGGTGGCGGAAATACGCCGCACCAGGTGCTTGGCCTCCAGTTGCGCGGGGTGCTCGAGGCCTGCAGCGGCCAGCATTTCGGCCAGGGCGCGCAGGGTGTTGTGGTGGAAGTTGAGCACCCGCTGGGCCTTGTCGGGCACCACCAGTGCGCGCTGGCGCAGGGCGTCCTGGGTGGCAACGCCGGTCGGGCACTTGTTGGTGTGGCAGCTCTGCGACTGGATGCAGCCGATGGCGAACATGAAGCCGCGTGCAGAGTTGGCCCAGTCGGCGCCGATGGCCAGCACGCTGGCGATGTCGAAGGCACTGACGATCTTGCCACTGGCGCCGAGCTTGATCTTGTCGCGCAGGTTCAGGCCAACCAGGGTGTTGTGCACGAACAGCAAGCCTTCGCGCAGGGGTACGCCAATGTGGTCGGTGAACTCCACGGGGGCCGCGCCGGTACCGCCTTCCTTGCCGTCGACGACGATGAAGTCGGGCAGGATGCCGGTTTCCAGCATGGCCTTGGCGATGCCCATGAATTCCCATGGGTGGCCCAGGCAGAACTTGAAGCCCACCGGTTTGCCGCCCGACAGCTCACGCAGTTGGGCGATGAACTGCATCATCTCGATGGGCGTGGAGAAGGCGCTGTGGCGAGACGGCGAGATGCAGTCCTCGCCCATGACGATGCCGCGGGTGTCGGCGATTTCCTGGGTCACCTTGTGCTTGGGCAGGATGCCGCCGTGGCCGGGCTTGGCGCCCTGGCTCATCTTGATCTCGATCATCCGCACTTGCGGGTTGGCGGCCTGCTCGGCGAAACGCGCGGGGTCGAAGCGTCCGTCCGCGGTGCGGCAGCCGAAGTAACCGCTGCCCAGCTCCCAGACCAGGTCGCCACCGTGCTCGCGGTGGTAGGGGCTGATGCTGCCTTCGCCAGTGTCATGGGCGAAGTTGCCGAGCCGGGCACCTTCGTTGAGGGCGCGGATGGCGTTGGCGCTGAGCGAACCGAAGCTCATGGCCGAGATGTTGAAGATCGACGCCGAGTAAGGCTGGCTGCACTGCGGGCCGCCGACGGTGATGCGAAAGCCTGCCGGGTCGGCCAGGGGGGCGGGACGCATGGAGTGGCCGATGAACTCGAAGCCCGACTCATAGACATCGATCAGGGTGCCGAAAGGTTTGTCGGAGGCTTCGTTCTTGGCGCGGGCGTACACCAGCGAGCGCTGGGCGCGGGAGAAGGGCAGGGCATCGCTGTCGGATTCGAGCAGGTACTGGCGGATCTCCGGGCGGATGCCTTCGACCAGGTAGCGGATGTTGCCCAGGATCGGGTAGTTGCGGCGTACCGCATGGCGTTTCTGCAGCAGGTCGAACAGGCCGATCAGGCTGAGCACGGCGGTGGTCAGGGTGAAGGGCCACAGCCATTCGTGGTGCAGGAAGGGTAGGCTGGCCAAGGTGAACAGCACGCAGGCGGCGAACACGGCGTAACGGCTGAGGAGTGACAGACTCATGCGAAAATCCTTGCGAATGCTTCGGTCAATCAGGCTCAGGGGCCTGGGCAAACCCCGACCATAGCCCGGTCGGGTGACAAATGGCCAGCGGACGAAAGGCGAGGAAAAATGAAATTTCGGGTATCGAAAATCATTCTCAATATAGTATGTTATAAAGTATCAACTTTATGAGCGAGGTGATTTCATGAAAGCAGGTATCCATCCCGAGTATCGTCCGGTGCTGTTCCATGACACGGCGGCGGATGTGTTCTTCCTGATCGGGTCGACCGTGGAAACGGATCGCACCCAGGTCCACAGCGACGGCCAGACCTACCCCTACGTGGCGCTGGATGTCTCCAGTGCATCGCACCCGGTGTACACCGGGCAGCAGCGCAAAACGACCGTCGAAGGGCGAGTGGCCGGGTTCAACAAGCGTTTTGCAGGGTTTGCCGGGAAGGCGAAGTAACGCTCAGTTCGCGCGGCGGGTTACCCGCAAAAAGGCCTCATCAGGTATCCTCGCCAGCCTCTGTCCAGGAATGCCCCCATGACCAAGACTATCCACATCGCCGCCGCCCTGCTCATCGACCCGGCGGGCCGTACCCTGCTGGTACGCAAGCGCGGCACCCAGGCCTTCATGCAACCGGGTGGCAAGATCGATGCGGGTGAAACGCCGGTTCAGGCGCTGGTGCGGGAGCTGCATGAAGAGCTGGGCGTGCGTGTCGATCCTGAGCAGGCGGTGCACCTGGGGCGCTTCAGCGCTCCGGCGGCCAACGAGCCGGGGTTCGAGGTGCAGGCCGAGCTGTTTCGTGTCGAGTGTGCCGAAGCGGTGTCCCCAGCTGCGGAAATCGAAGAAGTGCATTGGCTGGCCGCTGATCAGGCGCCAGCGCTGGCCCTGGCACCCTTGACCCGCGACCTGATCCTGCCGCTGTGGCGTGAAGGCCTCAGCGCACCGCGCTGACACCGTCGAGGGTGGCGAACGAGGTATCCTTGGCGGTCAGCAGGAAATCACGCATGTACGGTGCATCGAGCATGTCGGTGCGCACCGCGGCATAGAGCGTGGCGAACAGGCCTTTTTCGCCCAGACGCTTGCCCTTCACGTAGCCACGCGAGCTGTACTCGTGCAATGCCCAGTGCGGCATGCCGCACACCCCGCGACCGCTGGCGACCAGCTGCATCATCATCACTGTCAGCTCCGAGGTGCGTACCGCGGCCGGTTCGATATCGGCCGGCTCGAGGAAGCGGGTGAAGATGTCCAGGCGATCACGCTCCACCGGGTAGGTGATGAGGGTCTGCTCGGCCAGGTCGTCCGGAACGATGTAGGGCTTGCTCGCCAGCGGGTGCTGGTTGGCCACCGCCAGCATGGCTTCATAGGTGAACAGCGGCACGTAGGTGATACCCGCCAGGTCCAGCGGGTCGGAAGTCACCACCAGGTCGAGATCGCCCCGGGCCAGGGCCGGCAAGGGGGCGAAGGCAAAGCCCGAGGCCAGGTCCAGCTCGACTTCGGGCCAGGCATCGCGGAACTGGTCGATGGTCGGCATCAGCCACTGAAAGCAGCTGTGGCATTCGATGGCCATGTGCAGGCGGCCCGCGGTGCCGCCGGCGAGGCGGGCGATGTCGCGTTCGGCGCCACGCAGCAGCGGCAGCGTGGCGTCGGCCAGTTGCAGCAGGCGCAGGCCGGCGCTGGTGAAGCGGATCGGCTTGGTCTTGCGCACGAACAGTTGCATTCCCAGGCGCTCTTCCAGCTCCTTGAACTGGTGCGACAGCGCCGACTGGGTCAGGTGCAGGCGCTCGGCGGCCTCCACCAGGCTGTCGGCTTCGCGCAGGGCATGAAGGGTTTTCAGGTGACGGATTTCCAGCACTCGCAACTCCGGGAGAAACACTTGGTAATAGATCGATTGGGTTGAGTTTCTCTCATGTTGGAGTGTCTGTCGACAGACCCCTGCAGATGACCGTTCGGCGACATTAATCAAACTGTCACGCAACTGTGGCAGCGCCACCGAATGGATTTCATCAGACTCGCGCTCTACTGGGGATTTGCATTCTGGTGTTTCCTTCCATGCGGGTTTTTCTGATCTTCTTTCTTTTGTTATGCGGGGTGCCGACAGGCTTCGCAGCCGGGCGTTGCGATGCCCATGTACCGGTGCAGCGTGCCGAGCTGGGTGAGTTGAGCCTGGTCTACCAGAGCATTGGTGCGCCGGGGGATCCGGCACTGCTGCTGGTCATGGGGCTGGGCGGGCAATTGATCCACTGGCCGGATGATGTGGTCGAGGCGTTGTGTCGCCAGGGTTTTCGGGTCATCCGTTATGACAACCGTGATGTCGGCCTGTCGCGCTGGAACCAGGCGCCGGCTTCGGCCAACCTCACCGTCGAGTTGCTGCGCTACAAGCTCGGCCTGCCAGTGGCGGCACCCTACAGCCTGACCGACATGGCCGGTGACGGCCTGCACCTGATGGATGTGCTCGGGATCGAGCAGTTCCATGTGCTGGGGGTCAGCATGGGTGGGATGATCGCCCAGCACCTGGCCGCCATGGCGCCGCAGCGTGTGCGCAGCCTGACGCTGATCATGTCCAGTTCCGGGGCCGAAGGCTTGCCGGCGCCGAATCCTGCATTGGTGCAGTTGCTTGCCCGGCGCAGCGCACCGAGCCGTGAGGTGGCGCTGGAGCAGCAGGCTGACCTGCTGGCGGCGTTGGGTAGCCCGACGGTGCACGATGATCGCGCGGTGCTGTTGCAGCAGGCGGCGTTGGCCTATGACCGGGCGTTCAACCCGGAGGGCGTCAAGCGCCAGATCATGGCGATCCTGGCGGAGCCGAGCCGAGTGGCGCTGCTCAACCAGTTGCGTGTGCCGACGCTGGTGGTGCACGGCACGGCCGACCCGCTGCTTCCGGTGATGCATGGGGTGCATCTGGCGGCGCATATCCAGGGCAGCCAGTTGCGCTTGATTCCTGGGTTGGCGCATCGCTTTCAGGAACCGTTCAAGGCGCCGTTGCTGGCAGCGGTGCTGCCTTACCTGAAGTCGCATCGCCAGGATGTGACGCACCTGGCAGGGCTTTGAGTCGGGGGCGCGGCTCCCCCTCAGCCCAACCCGTACTTCTTCACCTTGTCGAACAAGGTGGTCTTGGCCATGCCCAGCTCCTGGCTGGCCTGGCTGAGGTTGCCGCCAGTGCGCTGCAAGGCATCGCTCAGCAGATTGCGCTCGAACGCTTCCACCGCCTCGGCAAAGCCCAGCCCCTGGCTGGCACCGCCACCGGCCTTCTTGAACGCCGGCAAGCCCAGCGCATAGCGCTCGGCGACATTGCGCAGCTCGCGCACATTGCCGGGCCAGTCATGGGCCATCAGCCGCGACAAGGTCTGGCTGTCCAGCTCGGGGACTTCGCGGTCGAAGCGCAGCGCCGATTGCTGCAGGAAGTGCTCGAACAACTGCAGCACGTCCTCGCGGCGCTCGCGCAATGGCGGCAACTCGAGGGTGACCACGTTGAGGCGATAGTACAGGTCGCTGCGGAACTGCCCGGCCTGGCCCATGGCGTCCAGGTCCGACTTGGTGGCAGCGATCACCCGGCAGTCCACCGGGATGCTCTGGTTCGAGCCCAGGCGTTCGAGGGTGCGCTCCTGCAAGACGCGCAGCAGCTTGATCTGCAGGTTGATCGGCATGCTCTCGACTTCATCGAGGAACAGTGTCCCGCCGTTGGCATGCTCGATCTTGCCGATCCGCCGTTTGCCGGCGCCGGTGAACGCATTGGCTTCGTGGCCGAAGATTTCGCTCTCGAACAGGTTTTCCGGCAGGCCGCCGCAGTTCAGGGCCACGAAGGGGGCTGCCTGGCGACGGCTGAAATCGTGCAGGCAGCGGGCGACCAGTTCCTTGCCCGTGCCGGTCTCGCCTTCGATCAGTACGTTGGCCGAGGTGTCGGCGACGTTGGCGATCAGTTCGCGCAGGTTCTGCATGGCGGGCGAACGGCCGATGATGCGCCCTTCCAGCGAGCTGTGACCGGCCAGTTGCCGGCGCAGGGCGACCACTTCACGCGACAGGCCGCGCTGCTCCAGCGCCCGGCGCACGACATCGACCAGTCGTTCTGGCGAGAACGGCTTTTCCATGAAGTCGTAGGCGCCGTTGCGCATGGCACCGACAGCCATGTCGATGTCGCCGTGGCCGGTGATCAGCACCACCGGCAGGCTGCGGTCGCGGGCCTTGAGGCGATTGAGCAGCTCCAGGCCGTCGATGCCCGGCAGGCGAATGTCGCTGACGACGATCCCGGCGAAATCGTCGCCGATCCGCTCCAGGGCCTGCTCGGCGCTGCCGACGCCTTCGCAGGCGATATCCTCGAGCGCCAGCGCCTGCTGGCAGCCGAGCAGCACGTGGGGGTCGTCTTCGACGATCAGGACCGTCAAGGGTGCTTGGTTCATGGGGACCCTTCGTTCATGGGACATCGGCCGAGTCGGTGGGGGAGGTGACCAGGGGCAGGGTGAGGATGAAGGCCGTGCCGCCGCCAGCGGGGTGCTCGACGCTCAAGGTGCCCTTGGCGGCTGTGGCGAGGCTGGCCGACAAGGTCAGGCCCAGACCCAGGCCATGCTCGCCCGGTTTGGTGGTGAAGAACGGTTCGAACAGGTGCTTGCGTGCCTCGACGTCAATGCCGTGGCCGTTGTCGCGAACCCTCAGGCGGTATCTGTCGCCCATCAGTTCGCCTTCCAGCCACAACTGCGGTTGGGGTTGGGCGGTCATGGCGTCGAGGGCGTTGCCGAGCAGGTTGACCAGGATCTGCTCCAGGCGCGTCTGGTCGATGGCCAGCGGCTGATCTTCGAACTGGCGATGCAATTGCAGGTTGCATGCGCCGATGCGATTGCCGAGCACCTGCAGGGACGCTTCCACCGCCACGCCCAGCGAGGCGCGGCCGCTGTCCTCGCCGCGCCGGGCGAAGGAGCGCAGGCTGGCGGTGATACGCCCCATGCGATCGATCAGGTCATTCATGGTGCGCAGGTTGGTGCTGGCGGTCTCGAAGGCGCCGCGCTCGAGGAAGCGCACGGTGTTGCCCGACAGGGTACGCAGCGCCGCCAGCGGCTGGTTCAGTTCATGGGCGATGCTGGTCGACATCTGCCCGATGGCCGCCAGCTTGCCGGCCTGGACCAACTCGTCCTGGGCATGGCGCAGGGTCTGCTCGGCGTGACGTCGTTCGCGGATCTGCCCCTTGAGCCGTTCGTTGCTGGCACGCAGGTCGGCAGTACGTTCGGCGATCCGCCGCTCCAGCAGGCTATTGGCTTCTTCCAGGGCTTCGCGGGCGGCCAGGCGTGTGGCGATCACCTTGCGCCTTTCGTTCCAGGCGATGCCGAGGATTGCCAGCAGGGCGAAGGCAACGCCGACCAGGATGCCCTGCACCATCGACTCGCGATGCAGATCCTGCAGCGGGGTAAGCAGGGTGAAGTCCCAGGGGGTGTCTGCCAGACGCCGCGTCTGAGCCAGGTAGGCGACTTCTCGCACTTTGCCCTGGACAGTTTCGCTGCTGGTCGGGAAGGTCAGCTTTTCTACACCATCGCCCAGCGTCTCGCGAGCCAGCGGTTGCAGTTCGTTGAGTGGCCACCAGTAGTACTGCAGGCTGCGCGCCAGCTCTTCCTTGATCTGCGGGGTAAGCGGGCGCACCGACTTCAACCGCCGGGCGGGGTCGCTGGAAAGGATGATGATGCCGTTCTCGTCGCTGACGAAAGCTTCGAGACGGGCGCGCTGCCAGCGCTCTTCCAGGGTGTCCAGGCGCACCTTGATCACCGCGACGCCGATGATCTTGCCGTGCTCCTCCAAGCCATGGGCCAGATAGTAGCCGGCTTCTCCGGTGGTACTGCCGATGCCATAGAAACGCCCAGGCTGACCGCGCACGGCGTCCTGGAAGTAGGCGCGGAAGGCCAGGTCTTCACCCAGGAAGGAGTCGGCGTCGCGCCAGTTGCTGGTAGCTTGCACTCGGCCGCTGGTGTCCAGGACGTAGATGGCCCGGCTGCGGCTGCGGCGGTTCAGGCCTTCGAGGTATTCGTTGACGACCTGCCGCGAGCCGCCGTCAGGGTCGGCGAGCAGTTGCGAGACGCTGTCTTCGAGCTCCAGCAGGCTTGGCAGGTAGGTGTACTTGCTGATTTCGCTTTCGACCGTGCGCGCGTGCAGCTCGAGCTGGCGCTCGCCGTTCTCGCTCAGGGCGCGGATGCCGTTGTTTTCGCTGATCATGTAGCCGACCAGACCCAGCCCGACCATCAGCAGGACGATCAGTGGTGGGAGGAACAGTTGGCGGATCAGGCGGGATTTCACGGCAGGCTTGGCAGGGCGAAGTAGCGAAGGATCGCATTTCATCACAGTGGCCTTGTCACGACCAGCGTCCGCTGCCCTGACAGGCAGCGGACACCGGGATCATCAGTGCTGCAGGATCTTGCTGAGGAAGTGCTGGGTGCGTTCGTGGCGGCCTTCGGGGTTGCCGAAGAAATCTTCCTTCTGGCAGTCCTCGATGATGTTGCCCTTGTCCATGAAGATCACCCGGTTGGCGACCTTGCGGGCGAAGCCCATTTCGTGGGTCACGCACATCATGGTCATGCCTTCGTGGGCGAGCTCCACCATTACGTCCAGTACTTCGTTGACCATTTCCGGGTCCAGTGCCGAGGTTGGTTCGTCGAACAGCATGACGATCGGGTCCATCGACAGGGCGCGGGCGATCGCCACGCGCTGCTGCTGGCCGCCGGAGAGCTGGCCGGGGTGCTTCTTGGCATGGGCGCCGAGTCCGACCCGGTCGAGCAGGGCCAGGCCTTTCTTGGTGGCCTCCGCCTCGCTGCGGCCGAGCACCTTGCGCTGGGCGATGGTCAGGTTCTCGGTGATCGACAGGTGGGGGAACAGCTCGAAGTGCTGGAACACCATGCCCACCCGCGAACGCAGTTTAGGCAGGTTGGTCTTCGGATCGGCGATCGAGGTGCCGTCGACCACGATGTCGCCCTTCTGGAACGGCTCCAGCGCGTTGACGCACTTGATCAGGGTGGATTTGCCCGAGCCGGACGGGCCGCAGACCACCACCACTTCACCTTTCTTGACCTCGGTGGTGCAGTCGGTCAGCACCTGGAAGTCCCCGTACCACTTGTTGACATTCTTGATGGAAATCATACGGCGATCCTTTTTTGCAGACGCTTGACCAACCAGGAAGCGGAGAAACTGATAATGAAGTACACGACGCCGGCGAAGATCAGGAACTCGTGGGAGCGTCCGATGATGTCGCCGTTGGCGCGTGCCGAGTTGAGGAAGTCCACCAGGCCCACGGTGTAGACCAGCGAGGTGTCCTGGAACAGGATGATGCTCTGCTGCAGCAGCAGCGGGGTCATCTTGCGGAACGCCTGGGGCAGGATGATCAGGCGCATGCACTGGCCGTAGGTCATGCCCAGTGCCTGCGCGGCGCCCATCTGGCCCTTGGAGATCGACTGCACGCCGGCACGCACGATTTCGCAGAAGTAGGCTGCCTCGAACATCATGAAGGCCACGACGCAGGAGGTGAACGCGCCGATCGGGGTGTCTTCGCCGGTAATCCAGCGCAGCACGAAGGGCACGGCCAGGTAGAACCAGGTGATCACCAGCAGCAGCGGGATGGAGCGGAAGTAGTTGACGTAGGCGCCGGCGATATTGGCCAGCAGCTTGCTCGACGACAACCGCATCAGGGCCAGGACGGTCCCCAGCGCGATACCACCGACCACACCCATGACCATCAGTTGCAAGGTCATGACCATGCCGTCCCACAAGGCGGGCAGGGCAGGGATGATTTCGCTGAAATCCATGTCCATTATTTACCTCCCACGGAAATCAGGCCAGGCACGGCGACTTTCTTCTCGACCATGCGCATCAGCAGCATCAGGCCCATGTTCAGGGTGAAGTAGATCAGCGTGGCCAGGGTGAAGGCCTCGAACAGGTTGGCGGAGAATTCGGCGGTCTGCTTGGTCTGGGCCAGCAGCTCCATCAGGCCGATCAGCGACGCCACCGAGGAGTTCTTGAACACGTTCAGGAATTCGGAGGTGAGCGGCGGAATGATGATCCGGTAGGCCTGCGGCAGCAGCACGTTCATGTAGATCTGCGGAAGGCTGAAGCCCATCGCGCGCCCGGCAGACTCCTGTCCGCGGGGCAGGGCCTGGATACCGGTGCGCACTTGCTCACAGACACGCGCGGCGGTAAACAGGCCAAGGCAGATGATCACGCTGATCAATGCCGAGGTGGTCGGGTTGAGGTCCTGCTTGAACCACTCCTGCAGGCCCTCCGGAAGCAGGTCCGGTACCAGGAAGTACCAGATGAACAGCTGCACCAGCAGCGGTACGTTGCGGAACAGCTCCACGTAGGCAGTGGCGATGCCCGAAACCAGGCGGTTCGGCACGGTGCGCATGACGCCAAGCAGCGATCCCAGCAGCAAGGCGATGATCCAGGCAGAGATGGCGATGGCGATGGTCCAGCCCAGGCCGGTGATGTACCAGTCCAGATAGACTTCGCTGCCCACGCCGGTGGACTTGAAGAACACGCCCCAGTCCCAGTTGTAATTCATCGGGATTTCCCCTCAGACGGTTGTTTCACGGGCACCTTTGAACTCCCAAGGGCGCGGGCGCCCTCGGAAGTAAAGGTTAGACACTTATGCGTGGCCCGTCGGTTCGATTCGTGCTCGTCGGAGCACACGGGCCATTTCAGCAGGGGATCAGGACTGTTTGTCGTCCGCAGCCTTGTCGGTAGGCTCTGCGATCAGTTTCTTCAGCTCATCGCTCATCGGGAACTGCAGGTTCAGGCCTTTCGGTGGGATTGGCTGCTGGAACCACTTGTCGTAGCTCTTCTGCACTGCGCCCGACTTGTAGTAGGCGATGATGGCGTCATCGACCGCTTTCTTGAACTGCGCATCGTCCTTACGGACCATGCAGCCGTAGATTTCGTAGGATTGCGGGGTGCCGGTGATGACCCAGTCGGTCGGTTTCTTGGCCTTGGCCATTTCGCCGGCCAGCAGGGCGTCGTCCATCATGAAGGCTACGGCGCGGCCGCTTTCGAGCATGTTGAAGGCTTCACCGTGGTCCTTGGCGGAAATCACGTTCATCTTCATCTGCTTGTCGGCGTTCATGGCCTTGAGCAGGCGCTCGGAGGTGGTGCCGGCGGTGGTCACGACGTTCTTGCCAGCCAGGTCCGGGAAGTCTTTGTAGGAGGGCTGACCGTCCTTGACCTTGGTCAGCAGGCGGGTGCCGACTTCGAAGATGCCGACCGAGAAGCCGACTTGCTGCTGGCGCTCGACGTTGTTGGTGGTGGAGCCGCACTCAAGGTCGACGGTGCCGTTCTGCACCAGCGGGATGCGGGTCTGGGAGGTGACGAGGTTGTACTTGACCTTGATGTCGGTGCCCAGTTGCTTTTTCAGGGCCTCGACCACAGCCAGCTGGACGTCGTGGGAGTAGCCCACGGGCTCAGTGCTGCCAGCCAGGTAGGAGAACGGAATGGAGGAGTCACGGTGGCCCAGGGTGATGGTGCCGGAGTCCTTGATCTTCTTCAGGGTGCCGGTCAGTTCTTCGGCCATGACCGGCGAAGCGATAACGGCGGCGGCGATTGCAGCGCCCAGCAATTGACGAACGATACGCATCAAATTTTCCTCGACGTTTGTTTTTTTTATGGAGCCGTTGGCGGACTCTTCGTTCAACGAACACAACAAGAAGCGGTGTGCGTTCGGCTACCAAGTGTAGAGCATGACTCGTGCCAAGCCCCCAAATTCATCATAACGCCGCGAATTTTCTGGAAATTAATCTTTTCTGACGAATTATTTCCAAGGGAAGGCGTGCGGGTTTCCGAATGGCTGGGCTGGTGTCGTTCGGAAATCCGAATGGATGGGCGCGCGCCATGACCTACGCCCCCCCACCCCGAGTCCATCGATAGCCTGATTGCCTCTCGCCTGCCTGCCTGGTTGACCGGTGCCTCCCTCGACCGCCTCAGGGCCCTGCAGGCGGCGATGACCCGCCAGGCCAAGGCCAACGAAGCCCTGAAGCCCATACTCGATGCCATCCCGTCTCTGGATGCCTTCGCCGAGCCCTTGATCGACGCTGCGCTGCGCAGGCGCGCGATTGCACGGCCGGATGTCAGGTACAGCACCGTGAAAATTCGCCAGCGCATCGTCACGCCCAGCATCTCGGCGGCCCTGCCTGCGCCGACCTTCACCCATGTTTCCCGGCAGACGCTGCTGGCTGCGGCACTGCACAACTACCACGTCACCGAAACCAAGCCGGCACCCGGGCGCACGGGGCAACTGATCGATGCCACCGGCAAGCACTTGGGAATGGGCTTCGAAGCGTTTGCCGGGCTGTGTCGCACGCTTGACCTGGGCAAGGCGTACCAAGCCGTGTTGGCGCAGCAACTGCGCCCGTCGGATTCGCCAGCCAAGGTGCATGGTCTGTTCGAAGAGAGTCTGGCCGCGCACCTGGAGGTCGCGGTGCGCGTGGCCGTGCTCAAGGGCGAGCTGGACGAGCAGAGCTATCTGGAACTGTTGCCGTTGATCGCGCCCAGGCCGATCGTTCCGCCGGTCTCGTCGTCGGTGATTCCACGCCAGTTGTACCTGCTGGGCAAGTGCATCCGTGGTGTGGTCACGCTGGAGGTGCGCGCCAGTCCAGACGCCGCGGTGCGCGGGGTGATCGCCTGGCTACCAGGCGATGCGCGGCAGCCAGTGGCGCGATACCCTTCATGGGCCGCGCTGTACCAGGCGTTGGCCGAGAAGTTGACTGACAAATCCTATCGCACGTTCTTTTCCCGTTTTGTCAGTGAGCGTGATCGACCTCGTTTCTTCTCCCGCCTCCTCGAGTTGAACCGGGCGCTGGGCACAGGTGAAACGTTGGCGCTGGATGGACGCCATCAGGCCATCGACGGAAAGCTGTTCGCCTACTTGCGTGAATTGCACATCGCCAAGCTCTTCGACGACGCGCGGGTACTGGCGGTGCCCACCGGCGATGAAGATGAGGAGGATCGGCGCGAGCGTCTGGATGCCTACCTCGGCCTGGGGCTCGATGTACTGAACCTGGCCGGGCTGTTCGTCCCGCTGCTCGGGCAGGCCATGCTGGTGGTGGGGGCCCTGCAGATTGCCGATGAAGTGTACGAGGGCTACCTGGATTGGAGCGTCGGTGATCGGCAAGGTGCGCTGGATCACCTCTTCGGTGTGGCTGAAAACATCGCGGTCGGCGTAGCCGTTGGCATTGGGGCTTCGGCAGCGAGGGAGGCGCTGCAGCGGGTGGCCTTCGTCGATGCCCTGGTGCCGCTGCGTAACGAGGCGGGGGCGTTGCGTCTGCACGCCTGGGCATTGGTGGATGAGGTGGAGATTCGTCTTTTCTACCGGCTCAAACTGGCTTACGCCCTGGACCTGCCGATCGAACCCGAGACGATGCATTACCAGAGTTTCGCCAACGTCAACACCAGCGACTTGTTGCGGGCCCGACGGGAGGTCCTGGCGGCCGAGAACACCCAGTCGCTCGCTAATTCCCTATCGCAGCGTCCGTTCTGGGAAGCCTATGCGCGACATCATTACAACGACAGGTTAGGCGAGGTAGTAGAGCGCTTTCATACGCGCTTGGCCGATCTGGAGGCTTACGTAGGCAAGGGGGTGATCGATGAATGGACGTTCGATCTGCGCAGCAAGGCCAAGCTGCTGCGCGAACTGGCCGAAGAGGCGTTTGCTCGTGTGTAGAAACAGGGACGGGCTGGCGCGGCGCCACCCCGTCGATGGACTCAGGCCGCGCGGACCCGGGCCCGGTTCGAGGCGGCCTGCTGCAGGTAGTCGGCCAGAGCCTGTTGCTCGGCAGCACTGGTGAACAGGCCCAGTTTGGTGCGACGCCAAAGAATATCGTCCACGCTGACGGCCCATTCCGCGGCGCACAGGTAGTCCACCTCGCGGCTGAACAAGCCGCCACCGATCGACTGACCAAGATCGTCCGGCCCTTGTACACCTTCGAGCAGACGCCAGACCCGACTGCCGTAAGTCAGTACCCAGCGCTTGGCGATGTCCACCGGCAGCCAGCCGTGGCGCGCCAGAACGGCATCGACCAGGGCCTGCACGCTGGTCATGCCTTCGCCGCCTGGCAATGGCGCACTGGCAGTCCAGCTGCCGCGCATCTGGGAGAAGAAGGGCTTGAGTTCGGCCATGGCCGACTCTGCCAGCTTGCGGTAGGTGGTCAGCTTGCCGCCGAACACCGAAAGCAGGGGCGCCTGCCCCTCGCTGGCGGACAACGCCAGGGTGTAGTCGCGGGTAACGGCCGAGGGGTTGTCCGACTCGTCGTTGCACAGCGGGCGTACGCCGGAGTAGGTGTGCTGGATGTCGGCGCGTGACAATTGATGATTGAAATGTTCGTTGACCACCTTGAGCAGGTAGTCGGTTTCCGCGTCGGTGATCGCCACCTTGGCCGGGTCGCCGCTGTATTCACGGTCGGTAGTGCCGATCAGGGTGAAGCGGTCCAGATAAGGGATGCAGAAGACGATGCGCTGGTCTTCGTTCTGCAGGATGTAGGCATGCTCACCCTCGTACAGCCGCGGCACGATCAGGTGGCTGCCCTGGATCAGGCGGATGCCGTAGGGCGCGTCGAGCTTGAGGTCGTCCTTGATGAAGTTTGCCACCCAAGGGCCGGCGGCGTTCACCAGGGCGCGGGCACGAATGGTCTGCAGGCTGCCGTCGGCATGCTGCAGTTCGACCTGCCACACGCCATCGACGCGCTCGGCGCGCAGGCAGCGGGTACGGGTGTGCAGGTGGGCACCTTTTTCGCGGGCAGCCATGGCGTTGAGTACCACCAGGCGAGCGTCATCGACTGCGCAATCGGCATATTCGAAACCGCGGGTGATCGTGGGCTTGAGCGGATATCCGGCACCAAAACGCAGGCTGCGCGAGGCGCCCAGGCGTTTGCGCTTGCCCAGATGATCGTAGAGGAACAGGCCGGCGCGAATCATCCAGGCCGGACGCAGGTGCGGACGGTGTGGCAATACGAAGCGCATGGGTTTGACGATGTGCGGCGCCTTGGCCAGCAGCACTTCCCGCTCGGCCAGGGCTTCACGTACCAGGCGGAATTCGTAGTGTTCCAGGTAGCGCAGGCCACCATGGATGAGCTTGCTGCTCGCCGAGGAGGTGTGCTGGGCCAGGTCGTCCTTCTCGCACAGGAAGACCTTCAGGCCGCGCCCAGCAGCATCGGCGGCGATACCGACGCCATTGATGCCACCGCCGATCACGGCGAGGTCATAGCAGTCGGCGAGGGGCGGCTGGGGCTGGACGGGCTGGGACACGGGCAAGGCCTCCTAGGAGCGGTTCACAGCGAATGTGAACATCTATGTTCGTTTCCGAAAATAGTAGCGCAACAAAATGGCCATCGCCAGTCGCTGATCATAGAAAATACTGATCAGATGGCAATAATGTGAACATTAGTGAACATTCCATGGCGCTGTCTCACCGGCGGATCACCATCGGCGAGGTGCAGCGGTGCGCGCTCAGACCACTTCCAGGCGGATCTTGTACTGGTTCAGCAGTTGCGTGAGCGTGGGAGTGGGATGCTGGTCGGTCACCAGGCAGTCGATCAGGTTGATCGAGCCCAGGCGCACCATGGCGTTGCGCCCGAACTTGCTGGAGTCGGCAGCAAGGATGACCTGCCGGGCATTGGCGATGATGGCCTGGGATACCCGTACTTCCTGGTAGTCGAAGTCCAGCAGGCTGCCGTCTTCGTCGATGCCACTGATGCCGACCAGGGCGAAATCGACCTTGAACTGGCTGATGAAGTCGACGCTGGCCTGACCCACCACGCCGCCGTCACGGCGAACCGTACCGCCTGCCACCAGGACTTCGAAGTCGTCCTTGGCACCGAGGATCGCCGCCACGTGCAGGTTGTTGGTGATGATCTTCAGGTGGCTGTGGTTGAGCAGGGCGCGGGCGATGGATTCGGTGGTGGTGCCGATATTGATGAACAGCGAGGCGTGATCGGGGATCTGCCGTGCGACGGCCTCGGCGATGCGTTGTTTCTCGTCGCGCATCTGGTCGGCGCGCATGGCGTAGGCGGTGTTCTCCACGCTCGAGTCATAGGCGGCACCACCGTGATAGCGGCGCAGCAGGTTGACCTCAGCGAGCTGGTTGATGTCGCGACGGATGGTCTGGGGCGTGACGACGAACAACTGCGCCATTTCCTCGATACTGACGTAGCCGCGTTCGCGCACCAGTTCGAGGATTTGTTGTTGGCGAGGGGGCAGATTCATGGGCGGTCCTTTGGGGCTGCCGGACAAATGCTGCAATGATGCCGTAGGAAGGGGATGACGACCAGTAGACTGTTGTCGCTAGCCTGTGCTGGTACTTCTGTGGAAGCGGCCTTGCGCCGCAATCGGGCGTGCAAGGCCGTTCCTGAACGGATCGAGTGAGAGGCTGACGTCAGCCTTCGTGATCTTCCCAGTCGCGGGTGCGCTCGATGGCTTTCTTCCAGCCCGCGTACAACTTTTCTTTCTGCGCGTCATCCAGTTGCGGGCTGAACTCGCGTTCGATGATCGCCTTGTCGCGCAACTCGTCGAGGCTGCTCCAGAAGCCACAGGCCAGGCCTGCCAGGTAGGCGGCGCCGAGGGCGGTGGTTTCGCGCATTTTCGGACGCTCCACGCAGGTGCCGAGGATGTCGGCCTGGAACTGCATGAGGAAGTTGTTGGCCACCGCGCCACCGTCCACGCGCAGCTCCGAGAGGCGCTGGCCGCAGTCGTGCTGCATGGCGTCGAGCACGTCGCGGGTCTGGTAGGCGATCGACTCCAGGGCGGCACGGATGATGTGGTCGACCTTGACGCCACGGGTCAGGCCGAACAGCGCGCCGCGGGCGTACGGATCCCAGTAGGGGGCGCCGAGGCCGGTGAAGGCAGGCACCAGGTAGACGCCGTTGCTGTCCTTCACCTTGCTGGCGAAGTACTCGGTGTCGAGCGCGTCGTTGACGATCTTCAGCTCGTCGCGCAGCCACTGGACCGTGGAGCCACCGTTGAACACTGCGCCTTCGAGGGCGTAGGCCACTTCGCCACGAGGGCCGCAGGCGATGGTGGTGAGCAGGCCATGGGACGAGGTGACGGCCTTGTCGCCGGTGTTCATCAGCAGGAAGCAGCCGGTGCCATAGGTATTCTTGGCCTGGCCCGCCTCCACGCACATCTGGCCGAACAGCGCCGACTGCTGGTCGCCGGCGATACCGGCGATGGCGATACCGCTCTTGGTGTGGCCGTAGACCTCCGAGGACGGGCGCACCTGGGGCAGCATCTGCCGCGGGATGCCGAGGATGTCCAGCAGCTTGTCATCCCATTGCAGGGTGTGAATGTTGAACATCAGCGTGCGTGAGGCGTTGGTGTAGTCGGTGACGTGCACCTTGCCGCCGGAGAATTTCCAGATCAGCCAGCTGTCGACGGTGCCGAACAGCAGTTCGCCCCGTTCGGCACGTTCGCGGGCGCCTTCGACGTTGTCGAGGATCCACTTGAGCTTGGTGCCGGAGAAGTATGGGTCGGTGACCAGGCCGGTGGTTTCGCGGATGTACTGCTCGTGGCCGTCACGCTTGAGCTGGGCACAGATCTCGGTGCTGCGGCGGCACTGCCAGACGATGGCGTTGTATACCGGGCGACCGGTTTCCTTGTCCCACACCACGGTGGTTTCGCGCTGGTTGGTGATGCCGATCGCTGCCACCTGGGCGTGGCTCAGGCCTGCCTGCGCCAGGGCCTCGACCATGGTCGCGCTCTGCGTGGCGAAGATCTCCATCGGGTCGTGTTCGACCCAGCCAGCTTGCGGATAGTGTTGGGCGAACTCGCGCTGGGAGGTGCCGACCACATTGGCGTCGCGGTCGAAGATGATCGCCCGCGAACTGGTGGTGCCCTGGTCCAGGGCGATGATGTAGTTCTTATTCTGGGTGTCTGTCATGGTCGTTGCCTTGCACGAAAAGGGAGTGAGTCGGGGAGGGCGGGCGAGATCGCGCAGCGCCGGTCTCAGGAAGTTTGAGTATCGCCCTGGGTAGCAGCATCTGTCTGTGGGTTCGTGGCGTCGGCCGTCGGCAGGTTGCGGGCAATCAGGACGAGATAGCCCGCAGCCCCCAGGCACGCGCCGAGGATCGGTGCGAACACCGGAACCAGGAAGTAGGGAATGTCCCGTCCACCCGTGAAGGCAATTTCGCCCCAACCCGTCAGGAATGTCATGAGTTTGGGCCCGAAATCCCGTGCCGGGTTCATCGCGAAGCCGGTGAGCGGCCCCATGGCGCTGCCGATCACCGCGATCAGCAGGCCGATCAGCAGCGGTGCGGTGGCGCCACGCGGCAGGCCGTTGTTGTCATCGGTCAGCGCCATGATCACGGCCATGAGAATGGCAGTGATCACCACTTCAACCAAGAACGCCTGGCCGATGGACAGCGACGGATGCGCATAGGTGGAAAACACCGACGCCAGCTCGAGACTGGCCTGGCTGCCCCTGACCATGCTGTGCGCCTGTTCGAAATCGAAGAACAGCGTGCTGTACAGGGTGTAGACCAATGCCGCACCACAAAACGCGCCGCAGACCTGGGCGAGTATATAGAAAGGCAGTTTGCGCCTGTCGAAACCGGCGAACAGGGCCAGCGCGATGCTGACGGCCGGGTTCAGGTGCGCACCGGAAACGCCAGCGCTGAGGTAGATCGCCATGCTGACGCCGACACCCCAGATGATGCTGATTTCCCAGAGTCCGAAGCTGGCACCCGCGACCTTGAGCGCGGCCACGCAACCGGTACCGAAGAAGATGAGCAATGCTGTACCCAGGAACTCGGCCATGCACTGGCCGGAAAGCGTTGGTTGTCGTAGAGCTGTCGTCATGTAGGACCTTCGGTTCTTGTTGTTGTGAGGCGCTGGGCGCTCGGGTGTCGACGCCGGTTGTCCATCCCCATGAACGACCGGCGAGTGTACGGGTGTGCACTATTTATGTGCGCATTTTCTTCATAAACGAAAAAATATAGACAAGAAACGCTGATGTCAAAGGTCGAAAGTGAACGGTCGGCCACATTCTGACCCACGAACATGAACCTGCCTGCGCAGGTCCGGTGCACGCCCCGAAGTCCGCTGGCTGGCCCCCGGGATTTGCCCTAAAGTAGCCGGCAAGCTGTCATTGACTGGAGCTGTACATGACCCCCGCACTCGACCTGCTGAAGAAGGCGCGCGCCGAACATCGCGTGCTCAGCTACGAACACGACCCCAAATCCGCCTCCTATGGCCTGGAAGCCGCCGAGAAGCTCGGGCTCGATCCGCAGCAGGTGTTCAAGACGCTGCTGGCCAGCAGCGAGAAAGGTGAGTTGCTGGTGGCAGTGGTGCCGGTGATCGGCACGCTCGATCTCAAGGCGCTCGCCCAGGCTGCGGGGGTAAAGAAGTGCGAGATGGCCGACCCTGCCGCGGCCCAGCGGGCCACGGGTTATCTGGTCGGTGGCATCAGCCCTTTAGGGCAGAAGAAGCGCCTGCGCACCTTCATCGATGAGTCGGCGCAGCAGTTCGCCAGCATTCATGTCAGCGCCGGACGGCGCGGGCTCGAGGTGGAGCTGGCAGCCGCGGTGCTGGCCGAGCATACCCAGGGCACGTTTGCCGGGATCGGCAGAGGCTGAGGGCGTGCAGGAAGGCGGCTTCAGGTCGCCGAGCTGTAGCGGCGCACGCCGTTTTCCTGTATCTGCAACTGCGCCGCGACACTTCCCGGTACGGCGAACAGCACCAGATGGTCAGCCGCTACGGCGATGCCTACGTCCTGGCCGACCTGGTGATCGACATGACTGGGGAAAATCGCCTCCAGCTGGCTACCGGTGGGCAACTCCAGGCGATAGAGCGTCGAGGCGCCCAGGAAACTCTTGCCATTGATGCGCGCGCGCAGCGTGCTGTCTGGTGCGTGCACGATGTCGTCCGGACGCAGCAGGACATCCACCGAACTGCCCACCGGCATCAGGTAGGCACGATTGCCGCGCAGTTCACCGAGCTCGGTGTTCACCGATTCCGGGCTGCTCATCTGGCCGCGGATGAAGTAGCCCTGGCCGATGAAGCTGGCCACGAACGGCGTCTGTGGCTCGTGATAGAGGTTGTAGGGCGTATCCCATTGTTCCAGGCGACCTTCCTTGAACACTCCGACATGATCGCTGACGGCGAAGGCTTCTTCCTGGTCGTGGGTGACCAGAATTGCGCTGGTGCCGCGGCTCTTGAGAATGTCGCGCACCTCGTGGCTCAGGCGTCGGCGCAGCTCCACGTCGAGGTTGGAGAACGGTTCGTCGAGCAGCAGCAATTGCGGCTCTGGCGCCAGCGCGCGGGCCAGGGCGACACGCTGCTGCTGGCCGCCGGAAAGTTCATGGGGGTAGCGTGCACCCAGACCGCCGAGCTTGACCAGCTCGAGCATTTCCTCGACCACTTCGCCTTGGCGTGGATGCTTGCCGATGCCGAAGGCAATGTTCTGTGCCACGGTCAGGTGCGGGAACAGCGCGTAGTCCTGGAACACCATGCCGATCCGGCGTTTTTCGGGGGCGAGGGTGAAGCCTGCGCGGGAGATGACGTCCCCGGCCAGCTGGATCTCGCCGTCATGCACCGGCTCGAAGCCGGCGATGGCGCGCAGGGTGGTGGTTTTGCCGCAACCCGAAGAGCCCAGCAGGCAACCAATGTCGCCTGCGTTCAGGTGCAGGTTGAGGTTCTGGACGATGCGCTGCTCGCCATAGCCACAGGCGAGGTTGCGCAGGTTGAGCAGCAGGGGTTGACTCATGCGTGGTGGTAAGCCGGTTCTACAAGGAATTCAAGAAGGGCCTTCTGTGCATGCAGGCGGTTCTCGGCCTGGTCCCAGGCGACCGAACGTGGGTCGTCGAGCAGATCCTGGCTGATTTCCTCACCGCGGTGGGCGGGCAGGCAGTGCATGAACAGGGCGTCGGGTGCCGCCAGGTCGAGCAGTTCGCGGGTGACCTGGTACGGCGCGAAATGCGCCAGGCGCCGTGCAGTTTCCTCTTCCTGACCCATGGAAGTCCAGACATCCGTGGTCACCAGGTGCGCGCCGCGTACCGCTTCCTTCGGATCACGGATGATCCGTACGCGTTCGCCACCGAGCTCGAGGAAGCGTGGATCGGGCTCGTAGCCCTCCGGGCAGGCAATGTGCAGCTGGAAATCGAACTGGCGGGCCGCCTCGATGTAGGAGTTGCACATGTTGAAGCCATCGCCGATCCAGGCCACGGTCTTGCCCTGGATCGAGCCACGGTGTTCGACGAAGGTCTGCATGTCGGCCAGCAGTTGGCAGGGGTGCGATTCGTCGGACAGGCCATTGATCAACGGCACCTTCGAATGCGCGGCGAATTCGGTCAGGGTGCTGTGGGCATGGGTGCGGATCATCACCGCGTCGACCATGCTCGAGAGCACGATGGCGCTGTCGCTGATCGGCTCACCGCGACCCAGTTGCGTGTCGCGCGGGGACAGGAAGATCGCCTGGCCGCCGAGCTGGATCATGCCCGCTTCGAACGATACGCGGGTGCGGGTCGATGACTTCTCGAAGATCATGCCCAGCACGCGGTTCTTCAGGGGTTCGAAGAGCACGCCTCGCTTGCGCAGGTCCTTCAGCTCGATGCCTCGACGGATCACGCCGAGCAATTCGTCAGCGGTGAAATCCAGCAGGGAGAGAAAGTGCCTGGTGCTCATGATTGACTACCTTATCTGCAACGGTTTGCAGGTCGACCGTATGGTTTTTTTTGACAACGGGAGTGACCTGCGGCGTAAGCCGCACGGGGCGGACGGAATAGGGAAAGGCGCAATACTATAATTAAATGTCGCCTGAAACCAAGAGGGGAAACAGCGGGGCTGTTTCAAAGGGTGTCGTAAACCCTTGTGGAAGGTCTGTTTTTTATTTTCTACAGGGGGTTGTACACGGCTTGGCAGGGCTTTGGCAAACGCCGTGTCGCGAATCGTGTGCCTGATGACGTCCGATTCACACGACTAAGCGGCGTGGCATCGGTGATCGGCCGGGGGCATAGTCGGAGCTTCCAGAACAACAAGGCAGAGGCGGCCATGACCAAGACCCTGCATCACCGTGCCTGTCACCTGTGCGAGGCCATCTGCGGCCTCAATATCGAAGTCAGCCATGCGCCCGATGGGCGGGCGTCGATCAGCGCGATCAAGGGCGATCCGCAGGACCCATTCAGCCGAGGACACATCTGTCCCAAGGCGGTGGCGCTGCAGGACATCCAGGAAGACCCTGACCGCTTGCGCCAGCCTCATCGGCGCGTGGGGGAGCGCTGGGAGCCAATCGCCTGGGATGAGGCATTTGCGCTGGCTGCCGAACGCTTGTGGAGCATCCAGCAGGCGCATGGGCGCAACGCCGTGGCGGTCTACCAGGGCAATCCCAGCGTGCACAATTACGGGTTGATGACTCACAGCAACTACTTTCTGGGGCTGCTCAAGACGCGCAACCGGTTTTCCGCCACCTCCGTCGACCAGTTGCCCCAGCACCTGACCAGCCACCTGATGTATGGCCATGGCCTGCTGCTGCCGATCCCCGATATCGACCACACCGATTTCATGCTCATCCTCGGCGGCAACCCATTGGCGTCCAATGGCAGCATCATGACCGTGCCGGACGTGGAAAAACGCTTGAAGGCGCTGCGTGCCCGCGGCGGGCGGCTGGTGGTGATCGACCCCCGACGCAGTGAAACGGCGGCGATGGCCGATCAGCACCTGTTCATCCGTCCTGGCGGTGATGCGGCGTTGCTGTGTGGCCTGCTCAACACCTTGTTCAGTGAAAACCTGGCGCGCGGCTCGCATCTGCCGATCGATGGGCTCGAGCAGGTGCGCGAGGCGATCTCGCCCTTCACGGCGCAAGCCATGAGCCCGCTGTGCGGCATCGAGGCCGGGCAGATTCGCCAGCTGGCGCGCGATTTCGCTGCGGCCGGCAGTGCCGTGTGCTACGGGCGCATGGGTGTCTCCACCCAGACCTTCGGCACGCTCTGCCATTGGCTGGTGCAACTGATCAATCTGGTCACCGGCAACCTCGATCGCCAAGGTGGTGCACTGTGCACCGAGCCTGCGGTTGACCTGGTCGCCAGTACCTCGGGCGGTCACTTCAACCAGTGGCAGAGCCGGGTCTCTGGCCTGCCGGAGTACGGCGGGGAGCTGCCAGTTGCGGCGTTGGCCGAGGAAGTGCTGACACCCGGCGAAGGTCAGGTGAGGGCGCTGGTGACCGTCGCCGGCAACCCGGTGTTGTCCACGCCCAACGGCCGCCAGCTCGACGGGGCGCTGGCGGGCCTTGAGTTCATGCTCAGCATCGACCTGTACATCAATGAAACCACGCGCCACGCCGACCTGATCCTGCCTTCCACGTCGGCGCTGGAAAACGATCACTACGACAGCACTTTCAACCTGCTGGCAGTGCGCAACGTCACCCGTTTCAACCGAGCGATCCTGGCCAAGCCAGAGGGGGCGCTACATGATTGGGAGATCTTTGTCGGGCTGGCGCGGGCGTTCGCCGAGCGTGCGGCGCTCGAGTTGAAGCCGACCCTGCCTCCGGCGCAGATGATCGACCTGGCGCTGCGCAAAGGCCCGCGCGGCGAGGCGTCGCCATGGGGGTTGTCGTTGCAGGCGCTGGACGCCTACCCTCATGGACTCGACCTGGGGCCGTTGCAACCCAATCTTGCTGCTCGGCTGCGTACCCCAGGTCAGGTTGTGCAGGCCGCGCCACAGGTGCTGCTCGACGATCTCCAGCGCTTGGCGCGGCAGGTGCCGATGGCGCACGACCAGTTGTTGCTGATTGGCCGTCGGCATGTGCGCAGCAACAATTCCTGGATGCACAACTTCCATCGCCTGGTCAAAGGCAAGCCACGGCACCAATTGCTGATGCATCCGCAGGACTTGCAGCAGCGCCAGCTCGAGGACGGGCAATGGGTAAGGGTTCGCTCGCGTACCGGTAGCCTGGAGGTGCAGGTTCTGGCCAGTGAAGAGGTGATGCCCGGGGTGGTCAGCCTGCCGCATGGCTACGGGCATGGTCGCCAGGGTGTTCGCTTGCAGATTGCCCACGCACAGCCGGGGGTGAGTGCCAATGACCTGACCGATGAACGGCTGCGCGATGCGTTGTCGGGCAATGCCGCGCTCAATGGAGTACCGGTGCAGGTGGAGGCGGCCTGATTGCGAAATGGGGCGGCTTGACGCCCCAGGTCCATTACCAAGCACGACACTCGGCTTTCCGATACAATGCGTCACCGTGCCGACGACCGTGTCGGAAAGTTCAGCCGAGGTGCTCCATGGATATCATCGAAACAATCAAAGAGCAGATTGCCAACAACACCATTCTGCTTTACATGAAAGGCTCGCCGAATGCCCCGCAGTGCGGCTTCTCGGCCCGTGCTTCGCAGGCTGTGATGGGTTGTGGCGAGAAATTCGCCTACGTCGACATCCTGCAGAACCCGGAAATCCGCGCCAACCTGCCCAAGTATGCCAACTGGCCAACCTTCCCTCAGCTGTGGGTAGGTGGTGAGCTGGTGGGGGGCAGCGACATCATGCTGGAGATGTTCGAGAAGGGTGAGCTGCAGACCCTGATCAAGGAAGCAGCCGCCAAGGCCAAGGCTTCCGAGGCCTGATCCAGGTTTACCGCCGGCATGAAAAAGCCCCGCCTAGGCGGGGCTTT
>NZ_JABWRO010000059.1:0-31810 GCF_014268985.1 Pseudomonas sp. RW10S2
TTTTTCTTGCTTGGCTGTGTAGTGTCTGTACCGGCCCTATCGCGGGACAGACAATGAACATCCCCCAGACAGACACCGAGGTCCCCACCGTGCCCCCCGCAAACGCCCAGCAAGGCGCCGCCGGCGTAGCCAACGCCGTCGCCGAGAGCGTGCAGTACCAAGGTCGCAAGACCAGTCGCCAGGGCAGCGAGCAACGCCGCCAGCAGATTCTCGACGCCGCCATGCGCATCGTCGTGCGCGACGGTGTGCGCGGTGTGCGCCACCGTGCAGTGGCGGCAGAGGCCGAGGTGCCGCTGTCGGCCACCACCTATTACTTCAAGGATATCGAAGACCTGCTCACCGATACCTTCGCCCAGTACGTCGAGCGCAGCGCCGCCTACATGGCCAAGCTGTGGGCCAACACCGAGGTTGTGCTGCGCCAGCTGCTGGCCCAGGGCGACGGCAGCCCGCAGTCCCGTGCACGTCTTGCCGACGAAGTGGCGCGCATGACCGCCGACTACGTCACCCGCCAGCTGTGCAACCGGCGCGACTTCCTCATGGCCGAACAGGCCTTCCGCCAGGAGGCGCTGCTGTGCCCGCGCCTGGCCGAGCTGGTGCGGGCCCACGAGCAGATCCTGCTGCATGG
Source organism: Pseudomonas sp. RW10S2 (assembly GCF_014268985.1). Classification (NCBI taxonomy): domain Bacteria; kingdom Pseudomonadati; phylum Pseudomonadota; class Gammaproteobacteria; order Pseudomonadales; family Pseudomonadaceae; genus Pseudomonas; species Pseudomonas sp. RW10S2. Next base: position 626 of record NZ_JABWRO010000059.1, read on the forward strand.
CGCGCGGCAGATGCTTCAGGTGGTCGGCTCGCGCCAGCCCGAGCAGGACGCCCTGGTGTTGACGGCCATCATCGAGCAGATGGAATATCAAGGGCTGCTCAAAGAAGCGAATGCCCAGGCCGATGGGCAGATGCTCGCTATCCTTACCCGTTACCTGCACCTGGTGCTGGCCGCGGTCTAAGGCGCAGCCGACCTTTTCAAGGAGAACCTGATGAAAGCCTGGCGTGTGCTGTTGTTGACCTTGTCGTTCCTGCTGCTGGGCGGGTGTCTGGTGACCTTCGACGAACCGCTGGCCAGTAACGAACCAGCCCCCAAGGCCTTGCTGGGCCAATGGAGCAGCAAGGACGCCTGGGGCCAGCCACTGAAGCTGACCATCAGCCGCGTCGGCGGCAACACCTACAAGGCCGTGGCCCGCGCCCAGGGCAAGGCGCCCGAGGATTACACCTTCAGCGTTTCGCGCCATGGCAATCGCTGGTACCTGTCGGCAGGCGTGCCCAAGCGCCTGGGCGGCAAGTTCCTGATTGGCGGTTTCGAAGTCGTCGATGGCAAGCAGTTGGTGCTCTACAACCTCGATGTCGAGCAAGTCCAGCAGGCCGTGGACAACAAGGAATTGAGCGGTCGCAGTACCGAGGTGCCCGAAGACAATGGCCCGGGCGTACTGATCGACAGCCCCGCCGAGCGGGTGCTGGCCTATCTGGACGACCCCGCCAACTCCGACCTGTTCGTCGAGGTGGCGCGGTTCCAGCGGGCCGGCAAATAGCGGATACCGCGTACCTGTAGGAGCGGGCTTGCCCGCGAATAGGCCCTTGCAAGGAGTCTCCGTTGGACGAATACCAGCAAACCATCCGCACATTGTCCGACCGTATCGTCGCGGCCCAGACCCCGATCCGGGTGCTGGACGCGGTGAAATGGGACGACGGCATTCGCCAGGGTTTTCTCAAGGCCAAGGGCAAGGAGCCGCCAGCGGTAGACCATGCGTACTACCACAGCCGCCCTCTGTCGTTCGACTCCAGCGCGGTGAAGGCCGAGTTCCAGGCCATCGAGCGCGACATCATCCGCCAGCTCGGCCAGTTCAACCCGGTCGGGCAGATCATGAAGCGCATGTGCCGCGAGTACCGCATGGTGGTGCGCATGCTCGAGGCGCGCGGCACCGAGGATTTCGGGCTGATCTCCCAGGAGCTGTATGGCGCCGCCTCCGACGCCTTCCACGCCGGTGACCCGACCCTGGCCGACCTGGGGCTGATGCTCTCGGACTACCTGAACAACATCGATGGGCGTGGCGACCTGAAGGACGAGCCGAAAAACCTTACTGCCAAGGAAGCGGTGGAGATCCTCCAGCGCCGCCTGAACAAGGTCTTCGGCGAGGCGGAAGAAACCATCCGCGTGTTCGAGTCCGATGGCATCGTCGCCGATGCGGCGGCCGGTGCCGACTACATCAAGGTGCGTGCCGACGCCATGTTCAACAGCCGCGACGTCCGCGCGCTGGAGGTTCACGAAGGGCTGGTGCATGTGGGCACCACGCTCAATGGCCTCAACCAGCCGATCTGCACCTTCCTGGCCAAGGGCCCGCCCTCGTCGACCGTGACCCAGGAGGGCCTGGCCATCCTCATGGAGGTGATCGCCTTCGCCTCCTATCCCAGCCGCTTGCGCAAGCTGACCAACCGCACCCGCGCCATTCACATGGTGGAGCAGGGCGCGGACTTCCTGCAGGTATACGAGTTCTTCCGGGGCCAGGGTTTCGAAATGGCCGAAAGCTATGGCAATGCCAGCCGAGTATTCCGCGGCTCGGTGCCCAATGGTCTGCCGTTCACCAAGGACTTGTCCTACCTCAAAGGTTTCATCATGGTTTACAACTACATTCAGTTGGCCGTGAGGAAAGGCAAGCTGGAGCAGATTCCGCTGCTGTTCTGCGGCAAGACCACGCTGGAAGACATGCGCACCTTGCGCCAACTGGTCGAGGAGGGCCTGGTGGCGCCGCCGAAGTACTTGCCCGAACAGTTCCGTGACCTCAACGCGCTGTCGGCCTGGATGTGTTTCTCCAACTTCCTCAATCACCTGAGCCTGGATCGCATTGAAGCCGACTACGCGAACATTCTCTGAGCGCTGCCGCACCCTGTTGCTCGGGCTCGGGTTGTCTTGCCTGGCCGGTTGCAGCAGCCTGCTGTTCTATCCAGAGCCGGGCCAGCCGTTCACCCCCGAGCGCGCGCACCTGCAGTACCGCGATGTCACGCTGATCACCGAGGATGGCACCCGCCTGCATGGTTGGTGGCTGCCGGCCAAGGCGGGCGTCGAGGTCAAGGGCACGGTGCTGCATCTGCACGGTAATGGTGGCAACCTGGCCTGGCACCTGGGCGGCAGTTACTGGCTGCCCGAGCAGGGTTATCAGGTGCTGATGATCGACTACCGTGGCTATGGTTTGTCCCAGGGCACGCCGACGCTGCCGGCGGTGTACCAGGATATCGATGCTGCGCTGGGCTGGTTGGGCAAGGCGCCCGAAGTGCAGGGCAAGCCGCTGGTGCTGCTGGGCCAGAGCCTGGGCGGTGCGATGGCCATCCATTACCTGGCCGGCCATCCCGAGCAGCGCCAGCGTTTCAGTGCGCTGGTCTTCGATGGGGTGCCGGCGAGTTACCGCGACGTCGGGCGCTTCGCCCTGAGTACGTCGTGGATGACCTGGCCGCTTCAGGTGCCGCTGTCGTGGCTGGTGCCCGACGCTGACAGCGCGATCCACTCCATCGAACGCCTGGACAGCCCGCCCAAGCTGTTCTTCCACAGCATCGATGACAACCTGGTGCCCATGGCCAACGGTATCCGCCTGTACCAGCATGCCCCGCCGCCGCGCGTGTTGCAGTTGACCCGTGGCGACCATGTGCAGACCTTCGCCGACCCGACCTGGCGTCAGGTGATGCTGCGCTTCCTCGACGACCCCAGCCACTTCAACGGCCTGCGCCGATTGGCGGAGGTCCCGAACTACCCTGACGAGAAGAATGCGCAATGAGTGAAGAACGCAACGCCATCCCGCTGATCCTGACCGGTGTCGGCAGCATCATCGTGACGGTGGGTGCCTTGTGGTACTACGGCTACCTGCATTTCGCCAAGCCCGAGGATGCCCTGCTGCTGCAGGACTACACCATGCTCAAGACGATTCCGGGTGAGGACTACCGGGTTTCCCTCGATCCATCGCCGCAGGTGGCACAGTGCGTCGAGGGTGTGCTGGTGTTGTTCGACACTCAGCAGAAGGGCCTGACGGGCGTGCTGGTCGATAACCGCAAGCGGGCGATCCGCTGCATGGGCCAGGACACGCCGCAGCAGGTACAGTGAATCTGATCTTGCGCACATGAAAAACCCGCCATCAAGGCGGGTTTTTCATATCGCTCACAGCGCGTATCAGCGAATCGCAGCACGTGGCTGGACCGGTTGGTTATCGTTGGAGATGGTCACCTCCACACGACGGTTCTGCGCACGGCCCGAGGCGCTGGAGTTGTCCGCGACCGGATACTCCTTGCCATAACCCTGGGCGACTACGCGGGATGGGTCGATGCCGGCACGCACCAGCGCACGGCGTACGCTTTCGGCGCGACGCTCCGACAGGCCTTGGTTGTAGTTCGCCGAACCGACGCTGTCGGTGTAGCCCTCGACAATCACCTTGCGCTCAGGGTTTTCCTGAAGGAAGTTGGCCAGGGTGGTGATGTTCGGCAGGGCGCTGCTCTTGAGGTCGGCCTTGTTGAAGTCGAACAGCACATCGCCGAAGGTCACCAGCGTACCGCGGTCGGTTTGCTTGGCGTTGAGGCTGTCCTGCAGTTTCTTGATCTGCGCGTCGCGGGCCTCCAGCTTGGCCTGGGCGCGTTGCGCTGCAGCGTTTTTGATATCGGCTTCTGCGGTGCGCAGGGCGATGGTCTGCTTGGCGACTTCGACACGCTGGTTGGTCAGGTAGGCCAGTTGATCGACCTTCTTCTCATCTTCGCGATCCATGTAGGCCTTGTCGGCCTTGTTCAGCCAGTCCTGGGCGTCCTTGGTCTCGAGGGCTGCCAGCTTGCTCGACTGCGGATCGCTCTGCAGCGCCGAGAAGTTGGTGCGGGCCGATTCGAGGTTGGCGTTCGGGTCGTGCGAGCACGCAGCCAGACCGACGCTCAGGGCCAACAGGGCAGGGATCATTACGTAATTGCGCATAGTGTTCATCCTTTGATCGATAACGAAGGCAGGGGAATACCGGGCAGGCCTCACTGGGCGCTGCGCAGGCCTTCCTCACGTACGTCCTGAACGCCTTGGCGGGCATCCTGCACGGCTTTCTGGGCCTTGGCTGCCTGTGCCTTGCGCTCGGCGACGCGGGCGTCCCATTCGGCCTGTTCGGCCAGTCGCTTGGCTTCGTCGTACTTCTTGTCATGCATGGCGATTTCCGCCTGCTTGAACTTGTCTTGCGCCGCTTTCATCTCCACGGCGGCAAACTCGGTGCCGCCTGCGCTGACGGCAGAGTTCACGGCAGACTGGGTCACCGCGTACTGCTCGGTCGGCGGGTTGCCAGCACAGCCAGCCAGTACCAGGCTGCTGCCAAGCGCCAGCGCGGCCAGCTTGAGCCCGCGCAGAGAGTTGGACGGGAATTTTTCGGTGCGGGTCTTCATGGTGGTCAACTCCATTGGATCACTCCTGATAACGATGTCCGTAGCAGTCCATCGCTCCCTGACATACACATGTGCTCGAGTCCAAGGCCAAACACCATGCGTGCAGGGTTTTTGCGTGATGGCTATTGGCTCCGACTTGAGCGCTTTCAGAATAGTTCAGAAAAAGTTGCGTAGGCTTCGTAATTATTTCTGACTGGTCGGTCAGTGCTTTTCCTACGGAACTATTGCCGCGCGGGGCAGTATTCGTGGGCCTTCCGGCTCAGGCGTCGCGCTTGGGGAGTGGCTGGCTCAGGTCCTGTAGATGCCGCCGCGACAGGCTGAGGAAGCGTGGCGTGGGGCCGATATCTTCATACAGCGGATCACCTTCTTCATCGGTGGCGATCACCTGCTGGCCCTTCACGTAGGGGAAGCTGGCTTCGAGTTCTTCGAGCGCGGCGGCGACCAGCTCGCCGAGCAGTTCTTCGGTGGTGCGCTTGGGGTACATCTCGACCAACGCGGCCAGGCGCGCCTCGGATTCCAGGTCAAGGTGCAGGTGGTGCCCGGTGGGGCTGAGGGTGCCAGCGGCGTTCTGTTCCCAGTGTTGTGCGAGCTCGCGGATTTTCATGATGACCTCTGTAGAACCGTGACATGAGCTGTGAGGGCCGTCTCTTCACTTTAGTTGCATTGGCCGATCCCGGCTTGCCTTGCGGGGGCGCCTGTGGGCACTCTTGGAGCAATGACCTGGGCGGCAGCGCGGGTGGACCGCGCGATAAGGAGAGCCAATGACCGATATCGATGTGCGCTTGCGTGAGGATGTCCATCTGTTGGGTGAACTGCTGGGCGAGACCATCCGCCAGCAGCATGGCGAGGCATTCCTGCAGAAGATCGAGGATATTCGTCACAGCGCGAAGGCCGATCGCCGTGGCGCGGCCGAGCAGTTGAGCTCCACGCTTGGCGATCTTGCAGACGATGACCTGTTGCCGGTCGCCCGAGCCTTCAACCAGTTCCTCAACCTGGCCAACATTGCCGAGCAGTACCAGTTGATCCATCGCCGTGGCGCCGACCAGCCGGCACCATTCGAGGACCGCGCATTGCCCGAGTTGCTGGCGCGGCTCAAGCAGGCCGGGCACGCCGACGATGCCTTGGCCCGGCAACTGGCCAAGCTGGACATCCAGCTGGTACTCACCGCCCACCCCACCGAGGTGGCGCGGCGTACGCTGATCCAGAAGTACGACGCCATCGCCGCGCAGCTTGCCGCCCAGGACCATCGCGACCTCACGCCGGCCGAACGCCAGCAGGTGCGCGAACGCCTGCGTCGGTTGATCGCCGAAGCCTGGCACACCGAGGAGATTCGCCGCACCCGTCCAACGCCGGTCGATGAGGCCAAATGGGGCTTTGCGGTGATCGAGCATTCGCTGTGGCAGGCGATTCCCAGCCACTTGCGCAAGGTCGACAAGGCGTTGTTCGAGGCCACGGGCCTGCACCTGCCGCTGGAGGCGGCGCCAGTGCGTTTCGCCTCGTGGATGGGCGGCGACCGCGATGGCAACCCCAACGTCACCGCCTCGGTCACCCGCGAGGTGCTGTTGTTGGCACGCTGGATGGCGGCCGACCTGTTCCTGCGCGATATCGACTACCTCGCCGCCGAACTGTCCATGCAACAGGCCAGCGACGCCCTGCGCGCCAAGGTGGGTGACAGCGCCGAGCCCTACCGCGCCTTCCTCAAGCAACTGCGTGATCGTCTGCGTGCCACCCGGGCCTGGGCCCATGCCGCATTGGCCGGCCCGCAGCCTGCAAGTGCCGAAGTGCTTGTCGACAATCGCCAACTGATCGAGCCCTTGCAGCTGTGCTATCAGTCCCTGCATGCCTGTGGCATGGGGGTGATCGCCGATGGTCCGTTGCTCGACTGCCTGCGCCGGGCGGTGACCTTCGGCCTGTTCCTGGTGCGCCTGGACGTGCGTCAGGATGCGGCCCGGCACCGCGACGCGCTGTCGGAGATCACCGAGTACCTGGGGCTCGGGCGTTATGCCGAGTGGGATGAAGAACAACGTATCGCCTTCCTCCAGGCCGAGCTGAAAAACCGTCGGCCGCTGCTGCCCGCCCACTTCCAGCCCCAGGCCGAGACCGCCGAGGTGCTCGCCACCTGTCGCGAGATCGCGGCGGCGCCCGAGGCTTCTCTGGGCTCCTATGTCATCTCCATGGCGGGCGCCGCCTCCGATGTGCTGGCGGTGCAATTGCTGCTCAAGGAGGCCGGGCTGACTCGGCCGATGCGCGTGGTGCCGCTGTTCGAGACCCTTGCTGACCTGGACAACGCGGGCCCGGTGATGGCGCGCCTGCTCGGTTTGCCCGGCTATCGCGCCGGGCTGCACGGGCCGCAGGAAGTGATGATCGGTTACTCGGACTCGGCCAAGGATGCCGGTACCACGGCGGCAGCCTGGGCGCAGTACCGGGCGCAGGAAAACCTGGTACGCATCTGCCGTGAACACCAGGTCGAGCTGCTGCTGTTCCACGGCCGCGGTGGCACCGTCGGCCGTGGCGGTGGCCCGGCCCATGCGGCGATCCTTTCCCAGCCGCCAGGGTCGGTGGCGGGGCGTTTCCGCACGACCGAACAGGGCGAGATGATCCGCTTCAAGTTCGGCCTGCCGGGGATCGCCGAACAGAACCTCAATCTCTATCTGGCGGCGGTGCTCGAGGCGACCTTGCTGCCGCCGCCACCGCCCGAGCCTGCCTGGCGCGAACTGATGGACCAGCTCGCCGCCGATGGGGTGAAGGCTTATCGCGCGGTGGTTCGCGAGAACCCTGATTTCGTCGAGTACTTCCGTCAGTCCACCCCGGAGCAGGAACTTGGGCGCCTGCCGTTGGGCAGTCGGCCAGCCAAGCGCCGGGCGGGCGGCATCGAAAGCCTGCGGGCCATCCCGTGGATCTTCGGCTGGACCCAGACGCGCCTGATGCTCCCTGCCTGGCTGGGATGGGAAACCGCGCTGGGCAATGCCCTGGCGCGTGGCCAGGGTGAGCTGCTGGGGCAGATGCGTGAGCAATGGCCGTTCTTCCGCACTCGCATCGATATGCTGGAGATGGTGCTGGCCAAGGCCGATGCGGAAATTGCCAAGGCCTACGACGAACGTCTAGTGCAACCGGCGCTGCTGCCTTTGGGGGCACATCTGCGCGACCTATTGTCGCAGTCGTGCCAGGTGGTGTTGGGCCTGACCGGCCAGCCGGTGCTACTGGCGCACAGCCCGGAGACCCTGGAATTCATCAGCCTGCGCAACACCTATCTGGACCCGCTGCACCGCCTGCAGGCGGAACTGCTGGCGCGTTCGCGGGTGCGCGAAGCCGCTCTGGACAGCCCGCTGGAGCAGGCCCTGCTGGTGACCGTGGCCGGTATTGCCGCCGGTTTGCGCAACACCGGCTGAGGCCGTCGGGCAGCGCCGCACCGGGTTGTACGGTGGTGCAGCCGGGGGATGCATCGGGGTAGGTTGCGATGGGTGCAACCTGCTCGGCAGAAGGGCGCCAGATGGGCGTTCGTGCAATTTTGGAACGCTTGTCTGGCTGCCGGGCGCTGTGTATCTTGAGCAGCCTTTTGACCGATTTTCCGGTCTGATCCGATTTTCCGGACTTGGCCCTGAACGCCGAATCCATTGATTTGCAATAAAAAAATATGAGGAGCACAAGATGCGCGTAATTCTGCTGGGAGCTCCCGGGGCCGGTAAAGGTACTCAGGCAAAGTTCATCACCGAGAAGTTCGGTATTCCACAGATCTCCACCGGCGACATGCTGCGTGCCGCTGTCAAGGCCGGCACCCCGCTGGGGCTGGAACTGAAGAAAGTCATGGACGCCGGCCAGCTGGTTTCCGACGATCTGATCATCAGCCTGGTGAAGGAGCGCATCGCTCAGCCAGACTGCGCCAAGGGCTGCCTGTTCGACGGTTTCCCACGCACCATCCCGCAGGCCGAAGCCATGGTCGCTGCCGGTGTCGACATTGATGCCGTGGTCGAAATCGCCGTGGACGACGAAGAGATCGTCGGTCGCATGGCCGGTCGCCGCGTGCACCTGGCCTCGGGCCGCACCTACCACATCCAGTACAACCCGCCGAAAGTGGCAGGCAAGGACGATGTCACCGGCGAAGACCTGATCCAGCGCGACGACGACAAGGAAGAAACCGTGCGTCACCGCCTGTCGGTCTACCACAGCCAGACCAAGCCGCTGGTGGACTTCTACCAGAAGCTGTCGGCCGCCAACGCCGGCAAGCCCAAGTACGCCCACATCGAAGGCGTCGGCTCGGTCGAGTCGATCACCGCCAAGGTGCTGGCAGCCCTGAGCTGATCGCCCTCTGCGTTTTACAACGGCCCGCTTGCGGGCCGTTGTCGTTTATACTGCCGCTCTTTTCCCTTTCGCCTGGATACACGTTCGATGACCACCCTGCTGGCCCTGGATACCGCCACCGAAGCCTGTTCCGTCGCCCTGCTGCATGACGGCAAGGTGACCAGCCATTACGAGGTGATCCCGCGCCAGCACGCGCAGAAGCTGCTGCCGATGATCAAGCAGTTGCTCGCCGACTCCGGTGTCGCCCTGAGCGCAGTGGATGCCATCGCCTTTGGCCGTGGGCCTGGGGCCTTCACCGGTGTGCGCATCGCCATCGGTGTGGTCCAGGGGCTGGCATTCGCCCTCGAACGGCCGGTGCTGCCGGTGTCGAACCTCGCCGCCCTGGCCCAGGGGGCGCTGCGCCAGCATGGTGTGCAGCAGGTGGCCGCGGCCATCGATGCACGCATGGATGAAGTGTACTGGGGCTGCTACCAGGCGCACGATGGCGAAATGCGCCTGCTCGACCAGGAGCGGGTGATCGCCCCTGAGCGGGTCGTACTGCCCGAGGGTGGCCAGTGGTTCGGTGCGGGCACCGGCTGGGGCTATGGCGAGCGTCTGGGCGTTCAGGTCGAGCGCTGCGATGCCCAGGCCCTGCCGCATGCCCTGGATATCCTCAGCCTGGCCGGTCATGCCTGGGCGCGGGGCGAGGCGGTCGTCGCCGAACAGGCGCAACCGGTCTATCTGCGCGATAATGTCGCCACGCCCAAGGCGCGCTGAGTGCAGTTCGTCGGCTATTGCCGTTCGAGATAAAACCTTTTGCGCGATCTGTGGTCCAGTTATCACACGCGCATTGGTGATGGACGCCTGATGCTGCTAGATTGCCATCATTGCTCCCGAGTGCACCCCTCATGCGCATCGACGGTTTCTCCTCACAGTCCTACCCGGTCAAGCGCGCACCGCGCAAAGCATCGGTGCGCGACGAGAGCATCGACGATGCGCAGGTCATCGAGGACGTCGAAGACCACGAAGCCGAGCAGATCGCCCGCGCCAACCGCCGCAGCGCTGGCCTGCCAGCGCGCCAGCAGGACATGGTGTTCCCCCGCGCCCGCGACAGACGCACCGCCACCGCGTTGGCCAGCTACCTCAGCACCGCGGGTTTCACCGACTGGGAGATGGAAGTGCTGGGGTTGGACCTGTACATTTGATGGATGAATCCATCGCCTCTGCCTTATCACCTCGGTTGTCCGTCCTGGAGCGAGAACGCCTGGCGCGACTACCTCTATCCCGCCGACGCTCGCCCTGCTGAGTACCTTGGCCTGTACAGCCAGGTGTTCAATGCGGTCGAGGGCAACACCACCTTCTACGCCCGTCCTGCGCCTGCCACGGTGGAGCGCTGGGCCCAGGTCATGCCCCGGCAGTTTCGCTTCACTGCGAAGTTTCCCGGTGACGTCAGCCATGCTGGCGACCTGCGTGATCAGCTCGAATCCGCGCTGGACTTCACCCGCCTGCTGGCGCCGCTGGGCGAGCGAGTATCTCCCTATTGGCTGCAGCTACCGGCGCTGTTCGGCCCGGCGCGATTGGCGGAACTGAGTCACTTCCTCGACGAGATCGGTGTGCCGGTGGCCGTCGAGGTGCGCAACGATGCCTTCTTCGCCCGTGGCGATGAGGAGCGTCTGCTCAACCGGCTGTTGCATGAGCGCGGTGTGGAGCGAATCTGCCTGGATCCGCGGGCGCTGTTCAGTTGCACGTCGCGCGACCCAGCGGTGCTACACGCGCAGGCCAAGAAGCCCAAGGTGCCACCGCGTCCGGCCGCCTTCAGCCAGCACCCGCAGGTGCGCTTCATCGGTCATCCGGAGTTGGCCGCCAACGAAAGTTTTCTCACACCCTGGGTGGACAAGATTGCTGGCTGGATCGAAGAGGGGCGTTGCCCGTACATTTTCCTGCATACCTCCGACAACCGCCTGGCTGCTGCGCTGGCCCAGCATTTTCACCAACGCCTCATGGTGCGGTTGCCGGGCCTGGCGGCCTTGCCGGAATTGCCGCGCGCACCTGAGGTCGAACAGCTGGGACTACTCTGACCCCCAGACCCTGCCGGAGACCTGATCATGGATGTGCAAACCCTGCGAGCCGAAGCCTTCAAGAAGTTGCACGAGCGTGATGGCGCCTTCGTCATTCCCAACCCGTGGGATGCCGGGTCCGCCAAGCTGCTGGCGGCGCTGGGCTTCGAAGCTCTGGCCACTACCAGCGCAGGATTGGCCTTCAGTCTGGGCCGACCTGACGCCGAGGGTGCACTGAGCCTCGACGATACCCTGGCCAATGCCCAGGCCATCGTCGATGCCACACCCCTGCCGGTCGCCGCAGACTTGGAGAACGGTTTCGGCGACCTGCCCGAAGACTGCGCGCAGACCATCCTGCGCGCGGCCGAGGCTGGGTTGGTGGGCGGCTCGATCGAGGACGCCACCGGTCGCAGCGAAGCCCCCATCCACGATCTTGGCCTGGCCGTCGAGCGTGTCCGCGCCGCAGTTCAGGTGGCCCGCAGCCTGCCATTTCCTTTCACCCTGTGCGCCCGTGCGGAAAACCTCCTGCACGGGCGCCTGGACCTGGATGACACCATCAAACGCCTGCAGGCGTTCGCCGAGGCGGGCGCCGATGTGCTCTACGCCCCAGGCCTGCGCAGTGTCGACGAGATTCGTGCAGTGGTGCAGGCGGTGGCGCCCAAACCGGTCAATGTGCTGCTGGGCATGGCGGGTGTGCCGCTGTGCGTGAATCAGTTGCAGGACCTGGGGGTGCGCCGGATCAGCGTCGGCTCGTCGCTGGCGCGTGCGGCACTGGGCGCGTTCCAGCGTGCGGCGCTGGAGATTCGGGATCAGGGCACCTTCAGCTATGGCGAACAGGCGATGCCGTTCGCCCAGCTCAACGACCTGTTCCGACGCTGACCGGCCATGCGCTTGCTGGCGATGGTGCTGGGCGGGCTGATGGCCGCAGGTGCGCTTGCCTGGTATCTGGGCTGGCGTCCACCGGCGGCTTGGAATCCCTGGGCGGCGCTTGATGTGCGTCAGCCGCCGAACCTGCTGACGGCCTACAAGCTGTCACGTCTGCGTGACGACCCGGCTTTGTGTCGACAGGCACTGCAAACGTCTGCGCTGCGTTATCGAGAACAGGCCGACAGCCCGGAAACGGCGCGTTGCCCGTTACGCAATGTGTGGCGTATCGAAGGTGGCGAGGCGCGCCTGAGCAGCAGCTTTCTCGCCAGTTGTCCGCTGGCGGTGGCCTATGCGCTGTTCGAGACCCACGGCTTGCAGCCTGCGGCGCAACGTGTGTTCGGTCAGTCGGTGGCACAGGTGGATCACCTGGGCAGCTTTGCCTGTCGCAATATCTATCATCGCGAGCAGGGGCGGCTCAGCCAGCACGCCACGGCCAATGCCCTGGACATCAGTGGCTTTCGCTTGAAGGATGGCCAGCGCATCGTGCTGGCGCGAGACTGGCAGGCGGGGGGAGCGAAGGCGCACTTCCTGCGCGAAGTGCGCGATGCGGCCTGCGAGAGCTTCAGTACGGTGCTGGGGCCTGACTACAACGCTGCCCACGCGAATCACTTTCATCTGGACGCGGGGCTTTGGCAGGTCTGCCGCTGACTCAGGCGTGTACGCGCACGTTGTTCAGCACCACAGGGCGGGCCCAGTGGGTATCGAATTCCAGGTCGTTTTGCTGTTTGGCGAGGGTCGCGTCGTCGAAGGGTTCCGGAGCCGGTTCGAGCAGGTACTTCTCCAGTTCGGCGATCGGCAGGTGCAGCGGACGCGGCGAAGGCGCCGGGCCCGGCTCGGGCGAGGGATGGCCCTGGTTCATCACCAGCGGGCGCAGCCAGCTGCCATTGAGGTCGAGCTGGCGCTGCTGCTCGATCAGCTCGCTGGCGCTGAAGGGTTCGGGCGCCGGCTCCAGCAGGTTGGCTTCCAGTTCTGCCTTGGGCAGGAACAGCGGCTCGGGCGGACGCACCTCGGTATCCTGAACCGGCAGCGCGCGCTGAATCTCGATCAATGCCAGCGCCTTGGCGCCGCCCAGTGGCTCGCCGCTGTCCTTGTCGTACTGGCGGGTCAAGGCCTGGCTGAAGCTGTCCTGCTCTTCTGCGGACTGCTCGGCCATCGCGCGGGCGAAGAAGTCCTGCCACAGGTGGCTGACGCCGCCCAGTGCCTGGGTATTTTGGCGACCGTAGTTGCCGACTGGCGACAGGTAGGTCAAACCGATGGGAAGAGTATCTGACATGGCAGTCGCGCGCGTTGTGCTCTGGCAGAATAGCGGATAGAGCTTTTATCGGCCGTGGCCGGGGTTTCATTAATTTTTTCGAGTGCGGGATCGGATGGCAGAGCAAGAGCAGGGCACAGGTATCAGGGTCGAGGCGCTGTCGGCGCCGTTCCAGGCGCAGGCGCAGGATTGGGCGCAGCGTCTGGGCCTGCCGCAGGAGGATGACTCGGCGCAGTTCGCCGTGCAGATCGGCGCTGATGGTCTGCAGATCCAGCAATTGGGGCCGCAGGCCCCCGGTCCGGTGCGGGTGGATTTCGTCGAAGGGCAGGCGGCGCATCGACGCCTGTTCGGCGGCGGCAATGGGCAGATGATCGCAAAGGCGGTCGGTATCGCCCAAGGCGTTCGGCCTCAGGTGCTGGATGCCACCGCGGGGTTGGGCAAGGATGCTTTCGTGCTGGCGAGCCTGGGCTGCCAGATGACCCTGATCGAACGCCAGCCGCTGATTGCTGCGTTGCTCGAGGATGGCCTGGCGCGTGGGCGCCTGGATGCTGAAGTGGCGCCGATCGTCGAGCGCATGCGCTTGCTGACGGGCAATGCCATCGAGCGCATGCGCGATTGGCAGGGCGAGGCGCCGCAGGTGATCTACCTCGACCCGATGTTCCCGCACCGTGACAAGAGCGCACTGGTGAAGAAGGAAATGCGCGTGTTCCGCCCGCTGGTGGGCGACGATCTGGATGCTCCGGCATTGCTGGAGGCCGCGCTGGCGCTGGCCAGCCACCGGGTCGTGGTCAAGCGCCCACGCAAGGCACCGATCATCGACGGGCCAAAGCCGAGCCATAGCCTGGAGGGCAAGTCCAGTCGCTACGATATCTACCCGAAGAAGGCGTTGAAGGCTTAGGGTAAGCGGGCGCCGAATCGCCGCGAACACCGGCAAAGCCGGTGCCATGCATCGCGGTGTACTTTTCGCGGGCAAGCCCGCTCCTACAGGTGGCTGCTATACGCCCGCATGAACACCCCGACCACCTCGCGCACATGCTGCTCGGCTTCCTCTCCGGCCAGCGGCGGTGCGCAACCGAGCAACTGCCGGTAATCGGCGGCGCCCTTGATCAGGCAGAAGAAATGCTCGGCCGCGCGCAACGGATTCTCCATCCGCAGCAACCCGCGTGCATCGACGCAGCGCAGCAGCGCCTCCATTTCGGCCAGCACCCGCTTGGGCCCCACCTCGTAGAAGAACTGCCCAAGCCCCGGGTCCTGGCTCCCCAAAGCCATGATCAGGCGCGTCAGCTTGACCGACTCGTCGCTGCTGATCAGCGCCTGGAAGCCCCGGGCAATTTTGAGCAGCACGTCTTCGATCGGCACGCCCTCGGGCAGCTCGAAGATCAGGTCGGGCAGTTGCGTCTGGCAGGTGGCCATGACCGCCGAGCCGAACAGGGTCTGCTTGTCGTTGAAGTGGCTGTAGACCGTGAGTTTTGAAACACCTGCCGCCGCAGCGACCGCATCCATGCTGGTGTTGGCGTAGCCAAGGCTGAGGAACAGCGACTTGGCGGCTTCGAGGATGGCCTCGCGCTTGGCGAGATCCTTGGGCCGGCCAGGGCCTGTGGGTGCGTCGATGGGCATTGGAGTCCGTGTCTGTCTGATGAAGCGCTCATATTACCGAGTCGCGCGGCTCGCGGCTGCTACGCACGTCGCGGGATAAATACATTTTTTCTGTCTGGCACCCGCTTCCCGGCGTCGGTTCCCTGACTTAATATACCCGCCAGTATAATTATTCGATGCGTCCTCTGCGAAAGGTTATTCATCATGTTGCGTCGTGCGTCGCCCCTCGTCCTGCCCCTTGCCTGCGTCTTGCTGCTCACTGCCTGTGGCCAGGAGGCCGCGGCACCTGCGGCCCCGCGTCCGGCACTGGTGATCCAGCCCCAGCCCACCGGCGCTTCGGCCAACAGCTATCCGGGCGAAGTACGCGCCAGGTTCGAGCCGGAGCTGGCGTTTCGTATCGGCGGCAAGGTCAGCAAGCGCCTGGTCGAGGAAGGGCAGCGGGTCAAGGCCGACCAGCCACTGGCCGAGCTCGATCCGCAGGACGTGCGCCTGCAGTTGGAGGCCAACCGCGCGCAGATGGCCGCCGCCGAGGCGAACCTGTCGCTGGTGCGTGCCGAACGCGACCGTTACCAGAAGCTGCTTGACCGCCAGATGGTCAGCCATTCCCAGTTCGACAATGCCGAGAACCTCTACCGTGCGGGTCTTGCCCGCCTCAAGCAGGCCAAGGCGCAATTCGACGTGGCCGGCAACCAGGCGGAATACGCTGTGCTGCGGGCGCCGCAGAACGGTGTGATCGCCAAGCGCCAGGTCGAAGTGGGCCAGGTGGTTGCGGCTGGGCAGACAGTATTCACCCTGGCAGCCGATGGCGAACGTGAGGTGGCCATCGGCCTGCCCGAGCAACAGTTTGCCCGCTTCACGGTGGGGCAGGCGGTAACTGTCGAACTCTGGTCGCACCCCGAGCAGCGCTTCGAGGGGCGTATCCGCGAGCTGTCGCCGGCCGCCGATCCACGCTCGCGCACCTTCGCTGCGCGAATTGCCTTCACATCGACGCAAGCCCCGGCAGAGCTGGGCCAGAGCGCCAGGGTGTACATCGCCCATGCCGAACGCTCGCCGCTGTCGGTGCCGCTGTCGGCGGTGACGGCCGAGCAGGGCCAGGCCTATGTCTGGCGAGTGGGCAAGGACAATCGGCTGGAGCGTGCGCCTGTTCGTCTCGGCCCATACGGTGCCGACAGCGTGCCGGTGCTCGAAGGGCTGGGCGTCAACGACTGGGTGGTCGCCGCAGGTGGCCACGTGCTGCGCGAAGGCCAGGAGGTACGGCCGGTCGATCGCAGCAACCGTGTGGTGAACCTGGCGAGCAAGGAGTAAGTCCCGATGGGGTTCAACCTTTCCGCCTGGGCGCTGCGCAATCGCCAGATCGTACTGTTCCTGATGATCCTGTTGGCGGCCATTGGCGCTATGTCCTACACCAAGCTGGGACAGAGTGAAGATCCACCCTTTACCTTCAAGGCCATGGTCGTGCGTACGTTGTGGCCTGGTGCCACCGCTGAAGAGGTGTCGCGACAGGTCACCGAGCGCATCGAAAAGAAGCTGATGGAGACCGGCGAGTACGACAAGATCGTCTCGTTCTCCCGTCCGGGGGAGTCCCAGGTCACGTTCATGGCTCGCGACTCGATGCATTCGGACGAAATTCCCGAACTGTGGTACCAGATCCGCAAGAAGGTCGCGGATATTCGTCACACCTTGCCGCCTGAGGTGCAGGGGCCGTTCTTCAACGATGAGTTCGGCACCACGTTCGGCAATATCTACGCCCTGAGCGGGGCAGGCTTCGACTATGCAGTGCTCAAGGATTATGCCGACCGCATCCAGATCCAGCTGCAGCGGGTCAAGGATGTGGGCAAGGTCGAGCTGATCGGCTTGCAGGACGAGAAGATCTGGATCGAGCTGTCCAACACCAAGCTGGCGACCCTGGGGGTGCCGCTGGCCGCGGTGCAGCAGGCGTTGCGCGAGCAGAATGCGGTGAGCACCGCAGGCTTCTTCGAAACGCCCAGCGAGCGCCTGCAACTGCGGGTCAGCGGGCGCTTCGACAGCGTCGAGCAGATTCGCCAGTTCCCTATCCGCGTAGGCGATCGTACCTTCCGCATCGGCGATGTTGCCGAGGTCTATCGCGGCTTCAACGACCCACCTGCGCCGCGCATGCGCTTCATGGGCGAGGATGCCATCGGCCTTGCTGTGTCGATGAAGGACGGCGGTGACATCCTGGTACTGGGCAAAGCGCTGGAAGCCGAGTTCGCCCGGCTCGCGCACGACCTGCCGGCGGGCATGGAGCTGCGCAAGGTGTCCGACCAGCCGGCAGCGGTCAAGGCCGGGGTCGGCGAGTTCATCCAGGTGCTGGTCGAGGCACTGGTCATCGTGTTGCTGGTGAGCTTCTTCTCGCTGGGGGTGCGCACGGGGCTGGTGGTGGCCCTGGCGATCCCGCTGGTGCTGGCCATGACCTTCGCTGCCATGCACTACTTCGGCATCGGCCTGCACAAGATTTCGCTGGGGGCGCTGGTACTGGCCCTGGGGCTGCTGGTGGACGATGCGATCATTGCCGTGGAGATGATGGCGATCAAGATGGAGCAGGGCTACGACCGGCTCAAGGCGGCAAGCTATGCCTGGTCGAGTACCGCCTTCCCGATGCTGACCGGAACGCTGATCACCGCCGCAGGCTTTCTGCCGATCGCCACGGCCGCGTCGAGCACCGGCGAATACACCCGTTCGATCTTCCAGGTGGTGACCATCGCGTTGCTGACCTCGTGGGTCGCGGCGGTATTGTTCGTCCCCTATCTGGGCGACCGCCTGCTGCCGGACCTGGCCAAGCGCCATGCGGCGCGTCACGGCAATGGCGAGCATACGCCCGACCCTTATGCCACGCCGTTCTACCAACGTGTGCGCAAGGTGGTGGAGTGGTGCGTGCGTCGTCGCAAGACGGTGATCGTGCTGACCATTGCCGCCTTCGTCGGCAGCATCGTGCTGTTCCGCTTCGTGCCCCAGCAGTTCTTCCCGGCATCGGCGCGGCCTGAGCTGATGATCGACCTGAAGCTGGCCGAAGGTGCTTCGCTGGCAAACACCGCCGAGCAGGTCAAGCGCCTGGAGGCGCTGCTCAAGCAGCAGGATGGTATCGAGAACTACGTGGCCTACGTCGGCACCGGTTCACCGCGTTATTACCTGCCGCTGGACCAGCAACTGCCGGCAGCGAGCTTCGCCCAGTTCGTGGTGCTGGCCAAGTCGCTCAAGGACCGCGAAGCCCTGCGCAGCTGGGCCATTACCACCCTTGACCAGGAATTCCCGCAATTGCGCTCGCGGGTCACGCGCCTTGAGAACGGCCCGCCCGTGGGTTACCCGGTGCAGTTCCGGGTCACCGGCGAACACATCGAGAAAGTGCGCGCCCTGGCCCGAGAGGTGGCGGTCAAGGTGCGCGAGAACCCGCACGTGGTCAACGTGCACCTGGACTGGGAGGAACCGAGCAAGGCGGTGTTCCTGGCAATCGACCAGGACCGCGCCCGCGCGCTCGGCGTGAGTACCGCGCAGCTGTCGAGCTTCCTGCAAAGCTCGTTGACGGGCACCACGGTCAGCCAGTACCGCGAGGACAACGAACTGATCGAAATTCTCTTGCGCGGCACTCGCGAGGAGCGCAGCGACATTGGGGGCCTGGGCAGTCTGGCGCTGCCGACCGACAACGGCCAGAGCGTGGCGTTGTCACAGGTGGCGACGCTGGAGTACGGCTTCGAGGAGGGTGTCATCTGGCACCGCAATCGCCTGCCGACGGTGACCGTGCGTGCCGACATCTACGACAAGGAACAGCCGGACAGCCTGGTCAGGCAGATCCTGCCGACCCTGCAGCAGGTGCGCGAGCAATTGCCCGACGGTTACCTGCTAGAGGTCGGCGGCACGGTGGAGGATGCTCAGCGCGGCCAGCGCTCGGTGAACGCCGGCATGCCGTTGTTCATCGTGGTGGTGCTGAGCCTGCTGATGATCCAGCTGCGCAGTTTCTCGCGCACGGTGATGGTGTTCCTCACCGCACCGTTGGGGCTGATTGGTGTGACCTTGTTCCTGCTGGTGTTCCGCCAGCCGTTCGGCTTCGTGGCGATGCTCGGCACCATCGCGCTGGCAGGGATGATCATGCGTAACTCGGTGATCCTGGTGGACCAGATCGAGCAGGACATCGCCGCTGGGCTGGACCGCTGGCAGGCGATCATCGAGGCCACGGTGCGGCGCTTCCGGCCCATCGTGCTGACGGCATTGGCCGCGGTGCTGGCGATGATTCCACTGTCGCGCAGCGTGTTCTACGGGCCGATGGCAGTGGCGATCATGGGCGGCTTGATCGTGGCGACGGCCTTGACGCTGCTGTTCCTGCCGGCGCTGTATGCAGCCTGGTTCAGGGTGAAGAAGAGCGCCTGAGGTCGACCGTCAGACCGCCGCGATTTCCTCGGCGGTCAGGGCCCTGAACGCGCCTGGCGTCAGGGCCGGGTCCAGGCTGATGGGCCCCATGCTTTCGCGGTGCAGGCCGATCACCTTGTTGTCGAAGTGGCCGAACATGCGCTTGACCTGGTGATAGCGCCCTTCGACGATCGCCAGTCGCGCGCTGCGCGGGCCAAGAATGTCGAGTTGGGCGGGCAGGGTGGTGAGGTCTTCGAAGGCGAAGTAGAAGCCTTCGCGGAACTTTTCGATGTAGTGCGCGCCGATTTCGTCCTCGGTCTCGACCTGATAGACCTTCGCCTGCTTGGTGCGCGGTTGGGTCAGGCGGCGTGACCATTGGCCGTCATTGGTCAGGATCATCAGCCCGGTGGTGTTGTAGTCCAGGCGCCCGGCGATGTGCAGGTCGTCACGCAGGTCGGCCGGCAGCAGGTCGAGTACGGTGGGGTGCTGCGGGTCGCGGGTGGCGCTGACGCACCCCGCGGGCTTGTACAACATCAGGTAGCGTGCCGGGCGCCCGGCCTGCAGCAACTGCTCATCGACCTCGACCCGGCTGAATTCACGCACCTCGTGTCGCGGATCTATCACCGGCTGTGCGTCGACCCGCACACGGCGCTGCACCAGCAGCAAGCGCACCTGCTGGCGGTTGTACTGGGGGAAGTTGGCGAGAAATCGATCGAGGCGCATCGTAGCAATCTTAAAGAGGCTGCCGCTGGTCGGCTGCCTTGAGCTGTTCGTCGACTGCTGCGCAGCGAGGGCACAGGCAGGCCTTGTTGCGCAGTTCGTCGGGAAGCGCTTCGAGCAAAGCGGCATCGATGCTGACGCTGAAACACCAGCAGGCCTGGGTGGCACTGCGCGGGTCGGCCAGGGCGCACTGGTTGGCGGCGCCGCAGGCGGGGCAGCGCTGGCTGTCGTTCATGGTGGCTTCCGGGTTCGCGATATGTCTGCACCGAGGCGCGCAGTATATCCGTTGGAGGCTTTTGTCGCGCCTCTGTCTATTTGTATTTCCGGATCGTTCTGTCTGTTTCAATTTGTTGCGCAAATGGCACCGGACCTTGGGCGCACTGTCTTACTCAGTGTCGATCAACGTGTTGCGATCGACGTCCGCCAGCGCCGCTGTGCCGGGCAATCCAGCGGTCCAGGAGGCCGCCATGTACCCGCGAATCCTGTTGGTCGTTCTGCTTGGCCTGATGACCAGTGCCTGTGCCCCTTACTACGGGGACGGGGGCTATTACCGCAGCGAGTACTACACCGCTGACCGCTACGCCTACCCGGGTTACTACTACCGTCAGGACCGTTACTACGTCGCGCCGCAGCCTCGGTATTACTACCAGACGGCACCGCGTTACTACCGTCCGGCGCCGGCACCTTACTACCGGCCCTACACGCCACCGGTGGTGAACCAGTGGCATGGCAATCCGCGTCATGACTACGGCAACCGCCAGCGCTACGACTACGGGCGTGACCGCGATCGCCAGGACTACCGTGGCGGCGGGCGGGATGATCGCTGGCATTCCAATGGGCAAGGCGATCGGGGGCGTGGGGATCGCAACTGGCAGCGATAGGGTCAGCCCAGATCCGCCAGCGGGTGTCGCCCCTCCCAGACTTTGACGAAGTGCGCTTCGACCACCGCTGCTGGCACCTTGCCGATATCCGGCCAGTGCCAGTGCGGTTGGTTGTCTTTATCCAGCAAGCGAGCACGCACGCCTTCACTGAACTCCGGATGCCGACAGCAGTTCAGGCTCATGGCGTATTCCATCTGGAACACCTGGGCCAGCGACAGGTGACGGGCGCGGTGAAGCTGTTCCCAGACCAGATGACCGGTAAGCGGGCAGCCTTCATGCAAGCGCTCGCCCGCCTTGGCCAGCAGTGGATCGGTGTGGTGTCTCAAGCCGCACACGGCCCGCCAGGCGGCTACCGGGTCAGCGACATCGAGCAATGCGTCGATCACGGCGCGGCGAGGCAGCCACTGCGCTTCGGGAAGCTCGGCCCAGGCGCGATGCTGCTCGGCCTTGAGCAGGCTGTTCAGTTGCAAGGCGGTCTGTTCCTGCCAGTTCAGTTGCAGCAGTTCTTCGATCAGCGAAGCCTGCTGCTGCTCGCCGAGGAAACGGTCGGCCAGCCCCAGATCAAGGGCGTCACGGGCATTGATCGGCGCGCCGGTCAGCCCCAGGAACAGCCCAAGCTTGCCCGGCAGGCGGCTGAGGAACCAACTGGCGCCGACATCCGGATACAGGCCAATGCTCACTTCCGGCATCGCCAGCCGGCTGCTGGGGGTGACGATACGCACATTGGCGCCCTGCAGCAGGCCCATGCCGCCGCCCAGCACATGACCGTGGCCCCAGCACAATAGCGGCTTGGGGTAGGTGTGCAGCAGATAGTCGAGGCGATATTCGGCGGCGAAGAAGGTTGCTGCCAGCGGTGGCACGCTGCCGGGATGCTCGCGACAGGCCTGCACCAGCGCGCGCACATCGCCGCCTGCGCAGAAGGCCTTTTCGCCGTTGCCGCGCAGCAGCACGCAGACGACGCCCGGATCGCGCGCCCACTCGCGCAGGTGCGAATCGAGCATCTCGATCATCGGCAGGGTCAGGGCGTTCAGGGTCTTGGCGGCATCCAGGGTGGCGATGCCGATACGGGCGCCATCGGCGCCGGTGAGTACCTCGCAATGAATGGACATGGACAACCTCGCGCAAGTCGTCGCACAAGTATGGCTTGCCTGACCGATCGTGCCTGTCACCGGTCGGAGCGATTGACAAGCGGGGGCGGCTTTCCTAGTGTCGCGCCCACTCTGATTCAGGATTGCTCCATGACCGACGACGATCGCATCAAGCTCGAACCCAGCTGGAAGGCCGCGCTGCGCGCCGAGTTCGACCAGCCCTACATGCACCAGCTGCGCGAGTTCCTGCGCCAGGAGCATGCCGCCGGCAAGGAGATCTATCCACCTGGGCCGCTGATCTTCAATGCCCTCAACACCACGCCGCTGGACAAGGTGAAGGTGGTGATCCTCGGCCAGGACCCTTACCACGGCCCGGGCCAGGCCCATGGCCTGTGCTTCTCGGTGCAGCCGGGGGTGCCGACGCCGCCTTCGCTGGTGAATATCTACAAGGAGCTGCAGCGCGACCTGAACCTGCCGATCCCCAATCATGGCTACCTGCAGAGCTGGGCCGAGCAGGGGGTGTTGTTGCTCAATACCACCATGACCGTCGAGCGCGCCAATGCTGCGTCGCATGCCAAGAAGGGTTGGGAGTTCTTCACCGACCGCATCATCCAGCTGGTCAGCGAGCAGTGCGAGAACGTGGTGTTCCTGCTGTGGGGATCGCATGCGCAGAGCAAGCAGAAGCTGATCGACGGGACCAAGCATCTGGTGCTCAAGTCGGTGCATCCGTCACCGTTGTCTGCGTATCGCGGGTTTTTGGGCTGCGGGCATTTCAGCCGGACCAACAGCTTCCTGCAGCAGCGCGGATTGGAGCCCATCAATTGGGCGGTGCCGCCTTTGTAAGGGCTTGCGGTCGGGTTGGCCTCTTCGCGGGCAAGCCCGCTCTCAGCCAGTGGGGGCGGCGGTTCGGCGCTCCGACTTGCCCGCGAAGAGGTCGACCGGTCAATCGTCCTGGCGTATCCAATACCTGAACATCGGTTCTGCCAAGAACAGCACGAACAGCAAGCGCATCACCTGCAGCGCCGTCACCAGCGGCACCGACAGTTGCAGGGTCTCCGCCGTCAGGCTCATCTCGGCGATCCCGCCCGGCATCATCCCCAATGTCAGCGAACGCAGGTCCAGGTGGCTGAACAGGCTCAGCCCCCAGGCCGCGCCGCCTGCGATCAGCATGCACAGGGCCGTCGCCACCAGGGTGCGCCCCAGGAAGGCCGGCGCACGGCGGAAGAACGCGCGGTTGAAGTGGCAGGCCAGGCCGCTGCCGATCAGCCACTGGCCGATCTGGCTGGCGCCGTTGGGCAGGCCGATCTGCAGGTTGTTGGCCAGGCTGATGCTGGCAGCCACCAGCAGTGGCCCGAACAACCAGGGATTGGGCTGGCGCAGGCGCTGCCAGAGCAGCGCCACGCCAATGCTCAGCGGCGCGATCAGCGCCAGCCAACCCCAACTGACGCTGCCGGCATGGTTCAGCGCCACGCCATCGCCCAGCAGCAGCTTGAACAGCGCCGGTACGCACAGCACCACCGCCAGTACGCGCAGGCTCTGCGCCGCCGCCACTTGGCTGAGCACCGCACCATTGCGCGCGCCCAGGTTGACCATCTCGCCCGAGCCGCCGGGCATGCTGGCAAAGAATGCCGTGGCACGGTCCTCACCGGACCGGCGTAGCAGCCACACGCCGACGCCGCTGGAGACCGTGGTCAGCAGCGCGCCGAAGAAGATCAAGCCGAAATGGCTGGCAACCTGTTCGATCACTTCCGGGGTGAAGTGCAGGCCGATACCGATACCGATCACCCACTGCCCGCATTTGCGGCCGTTGGGGATTTCCGACAGTTGCCAGGGGGTGAGGCAGCGCACCGCGATGATCGCCAGCAGCGAGCCGACCATCCACGGCAAAGGCCAGCCGACCTTGCTGGCGATGAAACCGCCAGCAAGTCCGACCAGCCCGGTGGCCCAGAACAGCGGCAACGACCGATCAGGCATCGGCCATGGCCCGGCGCTGCAGGCTGCGGCGGCGCCAGATGCGCAGCAGCGGCAGGGCCAGCATGCAGACCACCAGTGCCCATACGCTCATGCTGATCGGGCTCGACCAGAGGATGCCCAGCTCGCCGTTGGAGATCGACAGCGCGCGGCGCAGGTTCTGCTCCATCAGCCCGCCGAGGATGAAGCCCAGCAGGATCGGCGACAGCGGGAAGTCCAGCTTGCGCAGGATATAGCCCATGATGCCGATGCCGACCATCAGGAACAGGTCGAAGGTGGTGGCGTGCACGGCGTAGACGCCGATCGCGGTGATGATTGCGATCACCGGCACCAGCGCCCAGTTCGGTACGGCAAGGATGCGGGTGAAGATGCGGATCATCGGGATGTTCAGGATCACCAGCATGATGTTGGCGATGAACAGCGAGGCGATCAGGCCCCACACGATGTCAGGCTGCTGTTCGAACAGCAGTGGGCCGGGGGTGATGTTGTACAGGGTCAGTGCACCGATCATCACGGCGGTGGTGCCCGAACCTGGCACGCCCAGGGTCAGCATTGGCACCAGGGCGCCGCAGCAGGATGCACCGATGGCGGTTTCCGGGGCGGCGAGGCCGCGGGCGTCGCCCTTGCCGAACTTGCCGCTGGCACCGGCGATACGCTTCTCGGTCATGTACGCCACGGCGCTGGCCAGGGTGGCACCGGCACCGGGCAGCACGCCCATGAAGAAGCCGAGCAGGCCGCAGCGAATGTTGACGACGAAGACCGAGGCGGCTTCCTTGAGGTTGAACAGCATGCGCCCGGTGGCCTTGACCGCCTGGTGGCCATGGTGGGTCTTCTCCAGCAGCAGGAGAATCTCGCTGATGGAGAACAGGCCCAGTACCAGCACGACGAACTGGATACCGTCGGCCAGGTGAACGCTGTCACCGGTGAAGCGGTACACGCCGCTGTTGGCGTCGATGCCCACGGCCGACAGGAACAGGCCGATCAGTGCAGCGATGAAGGTCTTCAGTGGCTTGTCGCCGGCCATGCCGCCGAGGGCGACGATGGCGAACACCATCAACACGAAGTATTCCGCCGGTCCGAAGGCGATCGCCCATTTCGCCAGCAGCGGCGCGAACAGCACCATGCCGCAGGTGGCGATGAGGGCGCCGATGAACGAGCTCCAGGCCGACAGCGACAGGGCGACACCGGCCAGGCCCTGGCGGGCCATGGGGTAGCCATCGAGGGTGGTCATCACGGTCGAGGCTTCGCCCGGGATGTTCAGCAGGATCGAACTGATCCGGCCGCCGTATTCGCAGCCCAGATACACCGCGGCCAGCAGGATCAGCGCCGACTCCGGCGGCAGACCGAGGGCAAAGGCGATGGGGATCAGCAGCGCCACGCCGTTGATCGGGCCCAGACCTGGCAACAGGCCGACCACGGTGCCGATCAGGGTGCCGCTCAGGGCGGTGACCAGGTTGTAGGGGCTCAGGGCGACGCCGAAGCCCTGGCCGAGGTAGCTCAAGGTATCCATGTGTCAGTTCTCCAGTACGTCGAGCAGGCCGAGGGGCAGGGGGACATCCATCACCCGGTCGAACAGCCAGTAGAGGAAGATGCTCATGCCCACCACCACGATCGCGCTGTGCAGCCAGCGGCCGCCATACAGGCGGGCCATGGGCAGGCCGGCGAGGACGGCGCTGAGGATGAAGCCCAGCGGCTCGAAGGTGGCGGCGAAGACGATCAGCAGGCCGACGCAGGCGGCGATCTTGGTGAGGGTCTCGCGGTCCAGGGGGACTTCGTCGTCCTTGTGCACGATGGGCGTCGGACGAATCGCCAGATACAAGAGGCCCAGGCTCATCAGGCCGAGCATCAGCAGCGGGTAGGCACGCGGGCCCACCGGCTCATAGGAAAACGCCGCCTGGTACGGCCAGGCCATAACGGCCAGGGCGGCGCAGACCGCCAGCAGCACCAGGGCGAAGATGCGTTGCAGGATCATGAAGGAATCCTCGATAGAAGCGGCTTTCATGCTTCCTTCGTGGGGGCGGGCAAGCCCGCTCCCACAAGGGCCGAGATTACTGGATCAGGCCGAATTCCTTGGCCAGGGTCTTGTAGTCGGCGACCTGCTTCTTCACATAGCCATCGAGCTCTTCACCGGTCATGGCGAACGGGAACAGCTCGCGCTGGTCACGCAGCTTGGCGAAGTCTTCCGAGGCCAGCAGCTTGTCGAACGACGCTTTCCACCAGGCGTACTCTTCGTCGCTCACCTTCGGGCCGAGGTAGAAGCCGCGCACCACCGGCCAGACGATGTCGTAGCCCTGCTCCTTGGCGGTCGGGATGTTCTTCATTTCAGGCTCGTCCAGGCGATTTTCCGAGAACACCGCGAGGATGCGCATGCTGCCGCTCTGGATGTGTGGCATGGAGTCGGAAATGTCGGTCGAACCCACCTGGATATGGCCGCCGAGCAGCGCGGTGGCGATTTCGCCGCCGCCTTCCAGGGCCACGTAGCGCAGGTCGCGCGGGTTGATGCCGGCAGCCTTGGCGATCAGCGCGGTCTGCATCCAGTCCTGGCTACCGACGGTGCCGCCGGAACCGATCACCACCTTGCTCGGGTCTTTCTTCAGTGCGGCAACCAGGTCATCGAGGGTCTTGTAGGGCGAGTCGCTTTTCACTGCGATGGCGCCATAGCTGGTGCCGACGGCGGCCAGCCATTTCACCGCGTTCTCGTCGAAGCGGCCGAACTTGCCCTGGGCCAGGTTCAGCAGCGAGCCGCTGGACCAGGCCACCAGCGTACCGCCATCGGCCGGACGCTGGGCTACCACGGCGTTGTAGGCCACCGCGCCGACACCGCCTGGCATGTAGGTGACGCGCATGGGTTTGCTGAGGATCTTCTCCTCGACCAGTGCGCTCTGCACCAGTTTGCAGGTCAGGTCAAAACCACCGCCGGGCGAGGCCGGGGCGATGCATTCGGGGCGTTTCGGTTCGGCGGCCAGGGCGTTGCCGGCCAGCAGCAGGCAGCCGGTGGCCAGGACGAGTCGGCGCAGTGAAAGGTTCATCGTCTATCTCCGTGAGCGTTGTTGTTATGGGTTACCACAGGGCCACGCTGTAGCTGACCAGCAGGCGTACTTCATCGGCATCGCGGGCGAAGTTGGAGCGGAAGGTAGCGTTGCGCAGGCGCACCGCGACGTTCTTCAGCGGACCGCTCTGCACCACATACTTGAACTCGGTGTTGCGTTCCCATTCCTTGCCCTCGCTGCCATCGGCGCGGCTGACGTTGTCGCCGTTGATGTAGCGGGTCATGAAGGTCAGGCCAGGAATGCCCAGGGAAGCGAAGTTGTAGTCGTAGCGTACTTGCCAGGAGCGTTCGTCGGCGCCGGCGAAGTCGTTGATCTGGACGAAGTTGACCAGGTACGGATCGGCGCCGTCGACATAGGGGAAGGCGCTGTCGCCGGACAGGTGCTGGTAGGCGGCGCTGAACTTGTGGCCGCTGAGCGCGTAGCTGAGCATGCCGTTGACCGTGGTGTTGTCGATCTTGCCGGCCAGGGCCTTGCCCTGTTCGTCGCTCTTCGAGAGGCGCAGGTCGGCGCCGAAGGTGCCCGGCCCCCAGGGCTGGGTGGCGACCATGCCGACGAAGTGCTGGCGGTAGATGTCGTCGAGCTGGGCGAAGTGGTAGCTGCCGGTGATGCGGTCGGTGAACTTGTAGTCCAGGCCACCCAGGTCGAAGTGGTCAGCGCGGAACGTACCACCGAAGCGGCCGTTCTTGTTGTTCAGCGCCAGGTCTTCCCAGTTGGTGTCGTCGCGGTCCTTGGCCTTTTCAAGGCGCCCGCCAGTGAAGGTCAGGTTCTTGATCTCGCGGGAGGTGAGCAGGCCGCCTTCGAAGGTCTGCGGCAGGATGCGCCCATCGTTGGGCTGCAGCGTCGGCAGTTCCGGGATCAGGGTGCCGACTTTCAACTCGGTCTGGGAGATCTTGACCTTGCCGGTCAGGCCGAGCTTGGAGTACTCGTTGGCCGCCTTGCCGTCGTCATGGGTCGGCAGCAGGCCGGTGCCTGTGCGGTCCTTGCTGGAGTCGAGCTTGATGCCGAGCATGCCCAGGGCGTCGAGGCCGAAGCCCACGGTGCCGTCGGTATAGCCGGATTCGAAATTGAGCATGAAGCCCTGGGCCCATTCGTCGCGTTTGGATTGTTGCGCGCTGGTGCCATCGCGGAAGTCGCGATTGAAGTACATGTTTCGGGTTTCGAAGGTGGCCGTACTGTCTTCGAAGAAGGCGGCCTGGCTCATCGGAGCAATGCCGGCAAGGGCAATGGCGCTGGCGAGCGTGGAAGGGCGGGCGGAAAGGGACCGGCTGGGCTGCATTGACAGCATCGTCGTCTGACTCCGTTTTATTGTTCTTATTCGTTGCACCTTGCTGGTGCTTTTTTCGGCGCGTGGAGCGACCGTGGTGCGATGCTAGGTGGCGAACCTTTCGCTAACCTTTCAGCGCGAAAGGTTTGTCACAAGGGCTTCACAGTGCCGGCGAGGGCGTTACACTCCGCGCCACCGCCCAACCCGAGCAGGGAGAATCCGATGCGTGTGTTGCTGGTCGAAGACCATCTGCCGTTGGCTGAAAGCGTGGCCCAGGCCCTCAAGAGCCAGGGCTTGACCGTGGATGTGCTGCATGACGGCGTGGCCGCCGACCTGGCCCTGGCCAGCGAGGACTATGCTGTCGCCGTGCTGGATGTCGGCCTGCCGCGCATGGACGGTTTCGAAGTGCTGGCGCGCCTGCGCTCGCGGGGCAAGACCCTGCCGGTGCTGATGCTCACCGCGCGCAGCGACGTCAAGGACCGCGTGCACGGCCTGAACCTTGGGGCCGACGACTACCTGGCCAAGCCTTTCGAGCTCACCGAGCTTGAGGCGCGGGTCAAGGCACTGCTGCGCCGTAGCGTGCTCGGTGGCGAACGTCAGCAACGTTGCGGGCCCCTGGTGTATGACCTGGACACGCGGCGCTTTGCGCTGGGTGACGAGCCGCTGACCTTGACCTCGCGCGAACAGAGCGTGCTCGAGGCGCTGATCGCCCGTCCCGGGCGGGTGATGAGCAAGGAGCAATTGGCCGCACAGGTGTTTGGCCTGGACGAAGAAGCCAGCCCCGATGCCATCGAGATCTACATCCATCGCCTGCGCAAGAAGCTCGATGGCCACCCGGTGGCGATCGTCACGTTCCGCGGCCTGGGCTACCTGCTCGAGCATCGCGATGCGTGACAACGGCAGCCTGCGCGCGCGCCTGCTCGGCAACCTGGCGCTGTTGCTCGTGGTGCTGATGCTGGCCAGCGGCCTGAGCGCTTACTGGAATGGCCGCGAGGCCGCCGACACCGCCTATGACCGCACGCTGCTGGCCTCGGCGCGGACCATTGCCGCCGGCCTTTCCCAGCGCGATGGCACGCTCAGCGCCGATGTGCCCTATGTGGCCCTGGACACCTTCGCCTACGACAGCGCCGGACGCATCTACTACCAGGTGCTGGATATCCACCAGAGGCTGATTTCCGGTTACGAGAAGCTGCCGCCGCCGCCCCCTGGCACGCCGCGCACCGACGACTATCCGGCGCTGGCGCGTTTCTACAACGCCACCTACCTGGGCCAGGATGTGCGCGTGGTGAGCCTGCTCAAGGCCGTCAGTGAACCGAACATGAACGGCATGGCCGAGATCCGCGTGGCCGAGACCGAAGAGGCGCGGGTGAGCATGGCGCGCGGATTGATGGCCGACACGTTGCTGCGCCTGGGCATGCTTGCGCTGGGCGCGCTGGTGATGGTGTGGTTCGCGGTCAGTGCTGCACTGCGTCCGCTGGAGCGTCTGCGCACGGCGGTGGAGGCCCGTCAGCCCGACGATCTACGGGCCCTGCCGGTGGTGCAGGTGCAGCATGAACTGGGGCCGCTGGTGCGGGCCTTGAACCACTTCACCGAGCGGCTGCGCGGCCAGTTCGAGCGCCAGGCGCAGTTCATCGCCGATGCTGCCCACGAGTTGCGCACACCACTGGCGGCGCTCAAGGCTCGGGTGGAGTTGGGCTTGCGCTCGCGGGAGCCCGAGGAGTGGCGCCAGACCCTGGAGTCTGCGGCCCAAGGAACTGATCGCCTTACCCACCTGGCCAACCAGTTGCTGTCGCTGGCCCGTGTGGAAAATGGCGCCCGGGCAATCGCCGAAGGCGGTGCAAAGCGCCTGGATCTCAGCCAGCTGGCCCGCGAACTGGGCATGGCCATGGCGCCGCTGGCCCATGCCCGGGGTGTTGCCCTGGCGCTGGAAGCCGAGGCGCCGGTTTGGCTGAAGGGCGAGCCGACCTTGCTCAACGAGCTGCTCAGCAACCTGGTGGACAATGCCCTGGCCCACACACCGATGGGCGGCAACGTGATCCTGCGCGTGCTGGCCCCTGCGGTGCTGGAGGTCGAGGACGATGGGCCGGGGATTCCACTGGATGATCGCGAGCGCGTGTTCGAGCGCTTCTACCGGCGCAGTGCCCAAGGCAGTGGGCTAGGGTTGGCGATCGTCGGCGAAATTTGCCGTGCGCATCTGGCGCAGATCAGCCTGCATGATGGCGACAACGGCGGTTTGAAGGTGCGGGTGAGCTTCATCGCGGATTGACCGCCGCACCCGCGGCAGTCAGCGCAACATGTCCCGTGCCTCGACCAGCTCCAGCAGATCCAGCTCTTTGCCCTCCGGCAAGCGCAGCAGCTTGTAGGCGGGCAGGCTGGTCAAGGGCTGGCCGCGCCCGCGCAGGCTGAGCGAGCGGGCGATCTGGACGATGCCGATGTAGTCGATCTTGTCGGTCTCGCGCTCCAGGTCCTGGACCTGGCTGGGCAGGTTGACCAGTTGCTCGGGAAACTCCCAGGCGCTGAGGATCTTGTCGCCCAGCACGGGATGGATCTGTTCGATCACGAAGTGCAGGCACACCGGGTCGGACAGCAGCTCGTTGTGCTCTTCGGCGTAGATCAGTACCGGCAGGGCGCCGATCTGGTGCACAAGACCACCCAGGGTGGCCTGGTCGGGTTTGAGGTGGGTGTAGCGTCTGCAGATTTCGTAACTGATGCCCGCCACTTCCAGGCTGTTTTCCCAGATATCGCGCAGCTTGTGTTCCACCGCCGGCGATCGGGCATGGAAGATCTGTTCGATCACCAGGCCGATAGCCAGGTTGCAGCTGTAGTTGACGCCCAGGCGTGTGATCGCGGTGTGCAGGTCGGTGACCTCCACCAGTGCGCGCAGCAGCGGGCTGTTGACCACCTTGATCAGGCGCGCCGACAGCGCAGCATCGCGACCGATCACGCGGCTCAAGGCGGCCACGCTGATTTCGCTGTCTTCGGCGGCTTCGCGGATGCTCAGGGCAACCTCGGGCAGCGTGGGCAGGACCAGGTCGTCGTTGTCGATGGCAGCGAGCAACTGCGCTTGAACCATCTCGGCCAGCTTGTTCATGGACTTCTCTACCGCAGTGGTGGGGCTGCCCCCCC